>JAITMU010000122.1 GCA_031277195.1 Gallionellaceae bacterium
CAGCGCGGCGAGCGCGGCGCGACAAGCCAGCGGATTGCCGGTGTAGGAATGCGAATGCAAAAAACCGCGCGCCACATCGTCGGCGTAGAACGCCTGATAAATCGTATCCGTCGTCATCACCACCGACAGCGGCAGATAGCCGCCGCTGATGCCTTTCGACAGCAGCAAAAAATCCGGCGCAATACTCGCCTGCTCGCACGCGAACATCGTGCCGGTGCGCCCCATGCCGACGGCGATTTCGTCGGCACTCAGGTGGATGTCGTAGGTGTCGCACAATTCGCGCGCGCGGCGCAGATAGGTCGGGTGATACATCGCCATGCCCGCCGCGCCCTGCACCAGCGGCTCGACGATGAAGGCGGCGATGCTTTCGTGATGTTGCTGCAAATGTTGTTCAAGCGATTCCGCGCAACGCAGCGCAAACGCCTCCGCGCTTTCGCCCGCCGCCGCGTTGCGCCAATCCGGGCTGGGGACGGTCGCGCTCTGGCGAATCAACGCGGCATAAGCATCGCGGAACAACGCGACATCCGTCACCGACAACGCGCCCAGGGTTTCGCCGTGATAGCTGTTTTGCAGACTGACAAATTGCGTTTTGCTTGCTTTTCCGACGTTACGCCAATAGTGAGCGCTCATCTTCAACGCGATTTCCGTCGCCGATGCGCCATCCGACGCATAAAAACAATGTCCCAATCCGGCGGGCGTCAACGCCGCCAAACGCTCGGCAAGCCGTACTGCCGGTTCGTGCGTGAACCCCGCCAGCATGACGTGCTCCAGCGTGTTCAGTTGTTCGGTGATCGCCGCATTGATGCGCGGATTGCAATGCCCAAACAGATTCACCCACCAGGAACTCACCGCATCCAGAGAACGATTGCCGTCGAAATCATGCAGCCAAACGCCCTCCCCGCGCCGGATCGGCACCGGCGGCAGCGTTTCGTGACGCTTCATTTGCGTGCAAGGGTGCCAGATGGCGGCAGAGGAGCGGATGAGAAGGTCGGCGTTGGCAGGCATGGGGTTGATTGTGTTGGATGATGGGAGATTTGTACACCACCCTACGGAACCTCACCCAAAATTTACATTTTTACGCTCCAGCCCTTGAAATTCCCCCTGCTCGCCCCTATCATTAGCAACCGTGATAGGCGAGTGCCAATCGACTCTGCCCTAATCCATCTAATTGTTTAATAGGAGAAGAAATAATGAAGGTTCGTCCTTTGCATGACCGCGTTATCGTTAAACGCCTGGAAGAAGAGCGCAAAACTGCTTCCGGCATCGTGATTCCCGATGCCGCCACCGAAAAGCCCGATCAAGGCGAGATCGTCGCCGTAGGTGACGGCAAAATCGGCGAAGATGGCAAAACTCGCCCGATGAACGTCAAGGTCGGCGACAAGGTGCTGTTCGGCAAATATGCCGGTCAATCTTTCAAGATGGACGGCGTTGAGTACATGACCATGCGCGAAGACGACATTATTGGCGTAGTTGAGGCTTAATTGCCTCACCGACAACCCCATCCCCACCCCTGCCCTCCCCTTGAAGGGGAGGGAATTTTCTAGGAGATAGACAACATGGCAGCAAAAGACGTGAAATTTCATGACGCCGCGCGCAGCAAGATGGTCGCTGGCGTGAACATTCTGGCTGACGCGGTTAAAGTGACGCTCGGCCCCAAGGGTCGCAATGTGGTGCTGGATCGCTCCTATGGCGCGCCAACAATCACTAAAGATGGCGTATCTGTCGCTAAAGAGATCGAATTGAAGGATAAATTCGAGAATATGGGCGCGCAAATGGTGAAGGAAGTCGCCTCCAAGACTTCTGACGTGGCCGGTGACGGCACCACCACCGCGACCGTGCTGGCGCAATCCATCGTGCAGGAAGGCATGAAGTTCGTCGCCGCCGGCATGAATCCGATGGATTTGAAGCGCGGCATCGACAAGGCCGTGGTCGCCACCATCGAAGAACTGAAGAAGATTTCCAAGCCCTGCACTACCAGCAAGGAAATCGCGCAGGTCGGTTCGATTTCCGCCAACTCCGACGCCTCCATCGGCCAGATCATCGCCGACGCGATGGACAAGGTTGGCAAGGAAGGCGTGATTACCGTCGAAGACGGCAAGTCGCTGGACAACGAACTCGAAGTGGTCGAGGGCATGCAATTCGACCGCGGCTATCTGTCGCCCTACTTCATCAACAATCCTGACAAGCAAATCGCCATTCTGGAAAACCCGTTCGTGTTGCTGCACGACAAAAAGATTTCCAACATCCGCGACCTGCTGCCGGTGCTGGAGCAAATCGCCAAGTCGGGTCGTCCGCTGCTGATCATCGCCGAAGACGTCGAAGGCGAAGCGCTCGCCACGCTGGTGGTCAACAACATTCGCGGCATCCTCAAGACGGTTGCAGTCAAGGCTCCGGGCTTTGGCGACCGCCGCAAAGCCATGCTGGAAGACATCGCCATCTTGACCGGCGGCACCGTGATCGCCGAAGAAGTCGGCCTGTCGCTGGAAAAAGCGACGCTGGCTGAGTTGGGTCAGGCCAAGCGCATCGAAGTCGGCAAGGAAAACACCACCGTCATCGACGGCGCAGGCGCGGAAGACACGATCAAGGCGCGCATCGTCACCATCAACAAACAGATCGACGAATCGACCAGCGATTACGACAAGGAAAAGCTGCAAGAGCGCAAGGCCAAACTGGCTGGCGGCGTGGCCGTCATCAAGGTGGGCGCTGCAACCGAAGTCGAAATGAAGGAAAAGAAAGCGCGCGTGGAAGACGCCCTGCACGCCACCCGCGCGGCGGTGGAAGAAGGCATCGTCCCCGGCGGCGGCGTGGCGCTGTTGCGCGCGCAAGCGGCGGTCAGCAAGTTGAAGGGTGACAACCACGATCAGGACGCCGGCATCACCATCGTCCTGCGCGCGATGGAAGCCCCGCTGCGCGCCATCACCGCCAACGCGGGCGACGAATCCTCCGTCGTCGTCAACAAGGTGCTGGAAAGCAAAGACGCCAGCTTCGGCTACAACGCCGCCACCAGCGAGTATGGCGACATGCTGGCGATGGGCGTGGTTGACCCGACCAAGGTGACGCGCACGGCATTGCAAAACGCTTCGTCCATCGCCGGACTGATGCTGACCACGGCCTGCATGGTCGCGGAACTGCCTGAAGACAAACCCGCTCCGATGGGCGGCGACATGGGCGGAATGGGGGGCATGGGTGGGATGATGTAATCGCCTGTCCCATCCTTCCCCTTTATTCCCTCCCCTGCGTAGCGGGGGAAGGAGTTACACGCAAACCCCGCTTCGGCGGGGTTTGTTTTTGTGTGATGCGTGTTGGATTTAATCCCGAATACCGCTATAATTCGCGGCCTCGCGCAGGCCGTTCGGTTTGCGCAATGATTCAAAATGGCTCGGTAGCTCAGTCGGTAGAGCAGAGGATTGAAAATCCTTGTGTCGGTGGTTCGATTCCGCCCCGAGCCACCAAAAATTTCGATGCCTGTTCGCGTTAATGAACCGCAGGCTGATACTCCGGCACCCGCTCTTGCAGACCCGCCTGGGTTTCAATTTCATCACGAATTGGCGTCTCCAGCCACGCGAGAAGCGTCCCCAGCCACGTCGTATCACGAGCTCGTGTTGATTTGACAATCCGCAGTTTGGGATGAGATGTGCGCGAGGTTGCCTCGTCGTCGGCGAGCAATTCCTCGAACAGTTTTTCGCCGGGGCGCAGGCCGGTAAACTCAATGCGAATATCCTCCTCGGTAAATCCGGAAAGATGAACCATATCGCGAGCAAGATCGGCGATTCTCACCGGCTCGCCCATATCGAGCACAAAAATTTCCCCGCCCTGCCCCATCATGCCGGCCTGCAATACAAGCTGCGCCGCTTCGGGAATCAACATGAAATAACGGATGATCTCCGGGTGCGTCACCGTCACCGGACCGCCCCCCGCGATTTGCTCGCGGAATTTGGGAATGACGCTACCAGAGGATCCCAGCACGTTGCCAAAACGAACCATCACAAAATGTGTCTCTGTGGTTCTTGTTTGCAACGATTGACAAACCATCTCCGCCAACCGCTTGCTGGCACCCATGACGTTGGTCGGATTAACCGCCTTGTCGGTCGAAATCAAAACAAAATGAGGACAGCCGTACCGGATTGCCGCATCGGCGACGCAATATGTGCCCAGCACATTATTTCGCACCGCAGACCACGCATTGCCATTTTCCATCAGTGGAACATGCTTGTATGCCGCAGCATGGAATACGATGGCGGGCTGGAACTTTTCAAAAACGGCGGAAAGCCGGGCTTTGTCCTTGACATCGCCAATCACGCAAGCGATGGATTTACCCGAAAATTCCTGCTCAATCGCATAGAGCGCCACCTCTGACAGTTCATAAAAAACCAGCAGGCGCGGTTTATATGCAATGATTTGCCGCGCCAACTCTGCGCCAATGGAGCCGCCCGCCCCTGTCACCATTACCACCTTGTCCGTCAGAAAGTGATGCAGCCCTTCCTTGTCGAGCTGAACAGCCTCGCGCCCCAGCAAGTCCTCAAGCTCTACCTTGCGCACATTCGAAATCGAAACGCGACCCGACAAAATATCAGTAAAGGATGGCACCGTGAGCACGGTTAACTCGGCTTGCACCGCTTTTTCCGCCACTTGCCGTCGCTGGGCAGCCGTTGCGGAAGGCATGGCGATAATCGCATGTCGCACCCCCAAACGCCGCACATGCTGAATCAACGCCCCGTGATTGCCCAGCACTTCTATGCCGTTGATATAACGCCCGCGCTTATCCGCGTTATCATCAAAGAATCCCTTGATTTGCCACAATCCTGTTCGAGCCAATTCATTACTCAATTTTGAGGCGGTGACGCCCGCCCCCAGAACCACAACCGGAATGCCTTTTTGTTTTGCGCCGCGAGATAAATAACCATCTTTCCATGCGCGGTAGAGGTAACGATTACCCGCCATGACCGCCAGCAACAACAGGGGATGCATCACGAAAACCGCGCGCGGAATCGCGCCACCCAGAGGATGCGCCATTAGCCCAATGGCAGCCACCACAACCGCCCCCAGCATCACCGACACCAGCAGACTGCGCACATCATCCATGCTGGCATAACGCCACATGCCACGATGCAATCCTGACAACAGATAAATCGCGGCATAGACCGGTGTCACCCATAACACGGCTTCCCATGCCGAGTCCCAGGCCTCCGGGGGTACATTGAAATTAAAACGTAGCCAATACGCAACCAGCCACATTGCTGCCGTGGCAAGTACATCGTGCAGGAATACGAGCAAACCTTTGGGATTCATAGCACCCATTATATTCAATCAGGAAGAATCGCTGCGTGCGTGCGTGCGTGCGTGCGTGCGTGCGTGCGTGCGTGCGTGCGTGCGTGCGTGCGGCGGGCATCAAGTACCCTAACACGGCTCGCATCGCGAAATGGTTAGAAACGTACTCGATCTCCACGCCCCCCTCCACCAATCGTAAGAAAAATATATCGAAAATAATTCGATATAGAAAGATTGGTGAGCATAATCTCATCCGTCTCCGCCAGCAAGCGCGGTGTTGACATATCAATCCCTTTTATCTGCGCAAGACCGGTAATGCCCGGACGCGCCTCGAACACACCTCTTTTCGCGCGCGCTTCAATAAGTTCTTCCTGATTAAAAAGGCAAGGACGCGGCCCGACCAAGCTC
>JAITMU010000137.1 GCA_031277195.1 Gallionellaceae bacterium
GCCCCACTGCTGTCCCACAATTTTTTTGTATTTGGCAGAAGGAGCAGCGCAGAAAGCAAAATACATCACAACCCCTTGATTCCCGTCATTCCCGCGCAGGCGGGAATCCAAGGACGTTAGGGTTGATGTTGGCGTTTGCCCAGCATGTCAAATAAAAACGACAGTCCTTGGATTCCCGCCTGCGCGGGAATGACGGGATAGGGAGTGCGAAAACTGTGGGACAGCAGTGGGGCTTGCCCCGCGCGGCGGGTATTTCAACGTCCGCATCGTGCGGGGTAAACCAGCAGCGAGAGTACGCCCACCGCGCGGGGCAAGCCCCGCCCTACCGTTCCGTCCTGTAATTCAATCCGGCGCGGCTCGACAGCGTGCCGTTCTGCATTTCAAAATCAAACAAGCGCGAGATGCGATAGCGCAGCGTGACGACCTGCCCCGGCGTGAACAAGCCGACGCCGTAGCTCAGATACAAACGCGGCGAAAGATATTTGCCGATGGTCAGCACCGCGCCGCCGACGCTGGCGTTGTCGTCCACGCTGACATCATCCAGCCCCATTTTTTCGCCGACGTTTTGCGCGAGCAGGCTGCCGCCGAGCGTGCCCAGCGTGGAGGCGGCGTTGCTGACGGCGCTGCTTTCGCCGCCCTGGATTTGAGACAAGGGCTTGCCGGTGACGAGAAAAGCCAGCGCATCGGATTGCTCCATCGCCGGATCGGAGAAAACGGTCAGCGTCGGTCGGCTCGCGGTGCCGCGCACTTGCAGGCCGACAGTGGTGTTTGAATCGGGCATGTTGGCGCGCACCGCGCGAATATCGAGGCCGGGGTCTTCCACCGGCGTGCCTGCGAACAGGAGGCGGCCTTGCTCGATGCGCAGGTTTTGTCCGTAGGCCTGGAAGGTGCCGGTCAGATTGATTTGCCCGCGCCCGACCGGCGGGCGGTTGACGGCTTGCGTGATGACGAGCTGGCCGCTGAGATCGCTGTCGAGGCCGTAGCCAAGCAGATGCACGCGCCGGCCATTCTGGGCGACCGCGCCGTTCTGCTCGACGCCGAGCTTGAGCGTGATGTCAACTTCAATCGGCAACGGGTCTTTGGGCGGCGGCGCTTCTTCGCCCACGATGACGACATCCGATGAAACTTTCGGCACGCTTGCGCCCGCCGCTGTGCTGATGTTGGGCAGCTTGGACAGGTCGGCGGTCAGGCGCGGAATGGCGACGGCGCCGCTCAGCAAAAAGCGTTTGCTGGTGCGTTCGAGTTTCAGGTCGGGTGAAACATGCAGGCTGACGCCGGGGATGTTGGCGGCAAGAAAATTTTCTCCGCTCAGGGTGAGCAGTATGGGCGCGTCGGGCGCGAGACCGGCGTGTCCCTTGAGCGCGAGTTTGCCTTCGGTCGACGCGACGCTGCCGTCGATGTTGAAATTTTCCGCGTCGCTTGAAGACACGGTGACATTGCCGTCGCGCAGTTTCAAACCGGCGGCGGGAATTTCGGTGGCGAAATCAACCAGCGTGAGCTGGCCTTTCATCCCCGGTTTTTGCATGCTGCCGGAGAGCGAAAAATCCGCGTCGAGATAACCGCTGGTGCTGCTCATGCTGGCGACCAGCATGTCCATGACGGACAGTTTGTTGATGCGCGCCGAGAGTTTTCCCGACAGCGGCGCATCGCCGTCGCGCGGCGGCGCGGTGACGATGTGACCGTCGATGCGACCACCGTCGTCGAGATCGCTGCCGAGCGTGAGATCGTATTGCTGCGGAGAAAATTGCGCGCGCAACCGCAACTTGCTCCAGGACAGCAGGCTGTTTTCATCCAGATCGGGATAGGTGAGCGTGCCCGCCTCCGAATCAAGCGTGGCCTGACCGTTCAGCACGCCGTCGGCAGACAGATCAATTGCGCCATTGCCGTTGAGTTCGCCATCCAGCCGGACGGGGGAATCGGGGCTGGCAAAACGGGTCATGGTTCTGAGCGGCAGGTGTTTGAGGTCGAACTTCGTGCGCAAGCCGCCGTCGGCGACCTGCTGGACAGACGCGCACAAACTCGATTGTTCGGCGCTCGCCAGACACAGTTCCTCCAGTTCAAATGCGCCGTTGGCATAAGAGAGCGTTGTGGGGCGCGTCAGCGTCCAGGGCGGCAAGCGGGTGCCGGTGTTCAGCGTGAGCGTTTGCAACGTGCCGCGCCAGGCGTTGCCGTCTTGCGTCATGCTGCCCGTGAGCGCGGTGGCAAGCGACAGTCTCCGGCCAACGATATTCAGATTCGCCCGATGCGCGGCCTGATTGCCATCGACGTTGAATGCCAGCGTGTCGAAGGCGTAACCTGCGGCGGCGATGTTTTTCCCGTTGAGCGCGACTTTTCCGCTTGGCGCGGACAGGTCGCGCACGTCAATATCCAGCCCCAGCGTTTCCAGCTTCGTCTCGCCTTGCGCGATTCCGGCGGCGGCAATGTGTCCCGTTGCGTCCATCTTCGGCCATTCGCCGCGCAGTGAAATATCGCCGCGCAGACTGCCGCTGGCGTTCGGCAGCCAGTCGCCGAGGCTGTTGATGCCCAGATGGATTCGCATGTCGCTGTTCGTGCCGTCCAGCGATACGCGGCTGTTGCCGGAGCTGAGTCGGAGATTGCCAACGGCTTTGAACGGCGGCGAGAACGCCAGGTCGGCGCTGCCGCTGAGCGGACGACCGCGCAGCACGCCGGACAGGTTGTCGAGTTTGATTTTTCCGGCAGCGCCGTCTTTTTGCATGTTGCCGTCGGTGTTCAAGGCAAAATTGATTGAGCCCGGCCAGTCTTTCATGAACAGCCCCGGATTGAGCCGGTCGGCATCGGCGGTCAGGTTCCAGCCGATTTGCGGCTGGAGCCGCACAACGCCGCTGATGTGTAAACCGCCTTGCGGCTGCTTCAGATCGAAGCGCTGCAACTGGATTTTGTCCGGCGTGCCGTCGAGGCGGAAATCGAGATCGGCGAGATGGTCGGGCGGTCCTGCCGCCAGTTTTCCCTGTGCCTGAAAATTTTGCGCGTCGCCGCTGGCGGTGAGATGTCCGTGCGTGGCAAGCGTTTGACCGACGAGATCGGCGGGCAGCACGACGCCTGTCCAGTCGAGCGCGATGTCGCCTTTGAGCGGCTGGGCATCGAGATGAATTTTTCCTTGCGCGTCGAAGACGCCGGAAAACTTGGGGGCGTGCAGATGCAGTTGCTCGATGGTGAGCAGTTGATCAACGAGCGTGAATTTGAGCGGATCGAGCAGAACGCGATGGGCGTTCAGATCAAAATCGCCATTCAGCGTGCCGCCCTGTTTGTCGCCCGCGCCGCTCAGGTTGAGCGCAAACGATTTGAGCGGCAGGCCGCTGTTCAGCGGCGACGGATCAAATTCGGGCACGACGAGGCTGAGCGTCCAGGGCAGCGCGTCATCCTGCGCGGACAACGCGCCATTGGCGTTGGCGACGAAGGGCTGCTCCAGCGCAAGGGTGAGGCGGGCGAGCTTGCCGTCGTGATTGAAATTGAACTGACCCGTGGCGCGCGTCTTGTCGTCAATGCGCCAGTCAACGTCGAGTTGGGCGTGGCCTTGCAGCCTGGCGTAATCGGTCAGTTCGCCGGTGAGATCAAGTCGGCTGTCGGGCGCGCGCAGGGCGAATTGCGTGATGGTGAGCGCGGAAGCCGTCCAGGTCGCGGCGGCATCGAGGCGGTCGCTGGCGAACACGGGCTTGCCGTCCTGGCTGACTGCAAGTTTGCCGACGTACAGGCGGTCAAGCAGGATGTCGAGCGGCGGGGTGAGCCGGTCTTGCAGCGGCGTGTCATCCGGCTTCGGCGGCACGGTGGTCAGCGCGACGTTGACGTTGTTGGCGCTCAGATCGCTGATGTGCAAGGTCATGCCCAGCAGTGAGGAAAAGGCGTAGTCAATCTTGAGCGAGTCGATCGAGGCGTCCACGCCGGCTTCGTCGTCGCGATAGCGCACGCCGCGCAATTCGAGCGGGCTGTTGAGCGCGCCGCGCACCTCGGCGACGGTGAGTTTGCCGCCCAGCAGGGATTCGACGCTGGCAATCGTGAATCGCGCGCCGGACTCGGCGGCGATCAGCCAGGCGAGCAGCAATCCGGTCAGCGCGAACAGGCTGCCGAATACGAGGCCGGTGCGTTTGAGTTTTTTGCCCATGTTACAAATCCGCTCCGATCATCAAATGCAATCGCGCGCCGGTGCGACCTTCAGGATCCTTGATCGGCATGCCGACATCCACGCGCACCAGCCCCACCGGCGAGCGCCAGCGCAAACCCGCGCCCGCGCCCACATGCGTTTTGTAATCGCCGAAGCGGCTGAACGCATCGCCCGCGTCAACGAACACCGCAGCGCCCCAGCTTTTGGTGAAATAACGCTCGTATTCGGTGTTGATGGTGGCAAGGAATTTGCCGCCGATGACGAGGTTGTCGCAGGTGGCTCTGGGATTGGCCAGACAGCTTGCCTGCACGGCGGGGAGCTGGCTCGCGGGCAGCGGAGGGCCGATCGTCTGATAGCCATAGCCGCGGATGGAGCGGTCACCGCCGGCGAAGAAACGCAGTTCCGGCGGCAGCTTGTCAAAGTTGCTGACCGAGGTTGCGCCCAGTGTGCCGCGCACGAGGAAGCGCGCGTTTTCGCCCATGCTCTGTATCCATTGCCCGTCGCCGCGCAGTTGCGCGAAGTTGGTGCTGGGGCCGGGACTGGCGCGCGCAGTCAGCGTCATGGAATAGCCGCTTTGCAAGGCGGTGGATCTGCCCGTCCTTTGCTTTTTTTCCAGCGTGATTTCAGGATAGACCAGCGTCGAACTGCCGTCGGTGGCCGCCACCGTGTATGTGCCGGTCAGCAGGTTGACGCCAATCTTGCGCGTGAAGCCCTGCCATTCGCGCGCTTCGTTTGCGGTCAGGCGCAGGGTGTTGGATGTGCTGGTGGCCGTATTCTGGTCGACGTAGATCGCGCCGAAGCTGTAAGAGCGGTCATTCTCGCCCGGCAGCGGGATGGTGTAGGCCGCGGACAGGGTTTTTTCCCGCTGGGCGAGTTCGGTTTGCAAGCGGAGTTTGTGTCCGCTCTCGTTGACCCAGCGGCGCGTCATGCTGCCTTTGACGCCAGCGCCGATGTTCGTGTCCATGAAAATCCCCGCCGTATAAACGTTGCGTTTGGCGGGGGAGAGCGTGACGTCGATCGGGATGAGATCGCCCTGCACGTTTTCCTGGTTGGGCATCACGTCAACGATGCCGAAGTAGTCGGTGTCGGCGAGTCGCTGCTGGAAGCGCAGCAGACGGTTTTGCGTGTAAAAGTCGCCTTCCTCCCAGGGGAGGTAGCGGCGCAGCAGATCCTCGTCGATCTGGCTGCCGATGAAATTGACCGGGCCGAAACGGTAGTGCGTGCCGGAATCCCATTGCAGCGTGATGTCGGCAACATTGGTTTCGCGCGTCACTTCCACGCGGCTGGTGGTGATCGCCGCATCGAGATACCCGCTCGACAGCAGCGCCGTTTGCAGCGCGGTTTTGCTTTTTTCGTAAACCGAACTGTCGAACACGCCGCCGGGTTGCGGCGCGAAATCCGCGATTGCGCGGGCGATGCGCCGTTGCTCGCGCGCCTCATCGGGCAGGTCGATTTTCAATGCGCGCACGCGCACAGGTTCGCCGGTTTTCACATGCAGGTTGACGCTCCAGCCTTTCGCGGTCTGGGTCATTTCGCCGGTGGCGCTGGCGTTGAAAT
>JAITMU010000206.1 GCA_031277195.1 Gallionellaceae bacterium
CGACGTATCCAAGTTCTACAACGGCAAAGTGGCAACAACCACTGCCGGCAAAGGGCTGGAACAAGCCACCGGCGGCCAGGATCCCAAGACCTTTCTGATCAAGAAAGTTTCTTTGGGCGGCGGTGGCAACTGGGGCTCGGTCAGAATGAGCGCGAACGACCCCTTGCCGCACGACCATCCCAAGGCCGAAGGCGAGACCGGTGTCAAACAGGCGGATATCGACAGGATTGTCACCTGGATTCTGGATCTGGAAAAATAAGCCTGGTTGCTTTTCTTCCCAGTCAACACAACGGGGCTGATTCTTCAGCCCCGTTGTGTTTGAGGATTCATTTTCTGCCGTCATTTGTATATGCCAATCAAATTTACCAACTTAATATGACATTAACCGCCAAAAACAATCTAAATTGGTGTACACTTCGTTCGCTCCCTTGATTCAACAACCCGAACACTTCACAAGGAGAACAAATCATGAAATCCAGTATCGTTAGCGTGATGATTGTCATTGGCATAATGGGTGCGGCAGGATTGATGATCGCAAGTCGCGCCGTCGCGGAAACCGAAATGCCTGCACTGGTCAAAGATGGCGGCTTCGCCTGCGCGGGTTGCCACAATGTTGACACTAAGAAAGTCGGCCCCGCATGGCGCGACGTATCCAAGTTCTACAACGGCAAAATGGATAAAACCGCTACCGGTAAAACCTTGCAAGAAGTAACCGGCGGCAAGAGCGCCGAGGATTTTCTGGTCGAAAAGATCTCCAAGGGCGGCAAAGGCAACTGGATGCCCATGCCGATGAGCCCGGTTGATCCAAGCGGCGCCAAGCAAGCGCAGATTCGGGAGATCGCCCAGTGGATTCTGAATCTGGAAAAATAAGCGCCATCCTTCGCTGTTGCGCGCTGTCAACGAGGCCGGTTTACCGGCCTCGTTGCATTTCTGAAACGATTTCGATACCAACGCCCTGCACTTCCCCTGTCAACCCGCAGTACGATGAAGCGTTATTGGCACTGAACAATCGAGCCGGTTTTTATCAAACCCGTTTGCAAACCCGGCAGGGTTGTTTAGAATGTAGTGGGCATAACGATGTCCTACCACAAGCTCAATAACCAACACATATGGAGAACGAGGGAAAATGAAGAAGATTATCGTTAGCATGATGGCAGCAGCAGGTTTGATGATCGCAGGTAGCGCCGCCGCGGATACCCCGATGCCGACCGACCTGATCAGCGCAGGCAAGTTCGCATGCACGGGTTGCCACAAGGTGGACAGCAAGCTGGTTGGCCCGGCTTGGCGTGACGTGTCCAAGTTCTACAACGGCAAGACTGCTGCCACTTCCGAAGGCGTGTCCCTGAAGGACGCGACCGGCGGCAAGAGCGCGAAGGACTATCTGATCGAGAAGGTTTCCAAGGGTGGCAAGGGTCACTGGGGCAAGACTCCGATGAGCCCGAACGATCCTTCCGGCGCAAAGAAGGCTGAAGTTGCAGCGCTGGTTGACTGGATCCTGGCTCTGGAAATATAAGTCTTAGCACTTGTTAGTCAGTAATCCCCAACGGGGTCGGTTCGCCGACCCCGTTGGTCTTTCAAGAGGTTGAAATGCAAAAACTCCTCATCACAACCTGCCTCGTCATGCTGCATGCCAGTCCGGTCTGGGCTGCCGACATGCCGCCGCTGGCCAGCCAATATGGCTGCACCGCTTGCCATGATCTGGACAAGATAAAAGACGCGCCCTCCTGGATGGAGATTTCCAAACATTATCGCGGCATCGATAAATTCACATTCGAGAATCGCGAATACGCACTGGAAGACGGCCTCGTCGAAAAAGTGTCGAAAGGTGGTTCCGGCAACTGGGGCTACATGCCCATGCCACCCAACGACCCCGACCGTCTGCATCAATCAGACATGCGCGAGCTGGTTAAATTTATTTTGCAGTTGGCGAGATAATCATGGACCTGAAAGAAACCTGCCTCGACTCGACGGTGGTTTATCAGGGTGATTTCCTCACCGTGCTGAAAGACCGCATACAACTGCCGGACGGCAGCGCCGGTATGCGCGAATATCTGAACCACCCCGGCGCAGTCACCGTGCTGGCGCTGCTGGACAACGGCAATCTGCTGCTGGAACGGCAATACCGCTACGCGCCCCAGCGCGAATTCATCGAACTGCCCGCCGGAAAAATGGAGCGCGGCGAAGACATCCTGCTATGCGCGCAGCGCGAACTGCTGGAAGAAACAGGCTATGTCGCAACGGAATGGAAGCACTTGACCACCGTGTGGCCGTGCATCGGCTACGCCAGCGAACGCATGGAATATTTTCTCGCGCGCGGACTCAGCTATCAGGGGCGTCGCCTGGACGAGGGAGAATTTCTCGAAGTGTTTGAACTGTCGCCCGCCGAAGCAATGGAATGGGTACAGCAGGGACGCATCGACGACAGCAAGACGATCCTGGGATTGTTCTGGCTGGAGAAAACAATTGCGGAGGGATGGTAAAACCACGCAGGGCGGGGCTTGCCCCGCCCTACATTACTTTTTCGGCGGCAACATGCGCACCATCGTATCGTCCTTGAGGAAACGATGATGCCAAACCGCTGCTGCGATGTGCAGCACCAGCAAGCCGATGACGACATTGCCGATGGTTTCGTGAATCCCGCGTATCGTGCGCGACAAATCCTTGTCCACGCCAGTGAACGCTGGCAATTCCCACCCAAGCAGCGTAACCGGATTGCCATTCATTTGAACAGCCAGCAGACCGAGCACGGGCATCACCACCATCGCGGCATACAGCAGCACATGCGTCAGCGTTGACAGCGTGGCCTGCCAGGGAACCAGCGGCGGATTCACCGGCGGCTTGCTGCCGCTCAGCGCCAGCGCAAGCCGCGGCCACACCAGCAGGAACACCAGCAAACCAACCTGGAAATGCAGGCTGACCAACCCTCCCCGCAGCGGGTTTTCCTTCGGAAAAATTTCGTGCGATTCGACCGCGACAAGCCCCGCGATCAGCAATACCGCCACGATCCAGTGCAACAAGCGGCGTGGCGCAGAGTAGTAAACAGTTTGGTTCGACATACGATGACCCTTTTCATTTAAGCTGCGGCGTTCCCCGCGTTACAGCGCAGTGTAGCCGGAATTGGCAGGTTTATCTACGCGCAAAAACTGTTTACCATGACCGTCTTAACCAGGAATTAAAAGGTGCGCGCCATGAATACAAACACCCCAGCCACACCACGTCAGCCTCGCGCGATCGAAACGCTCGTTCAAGGCATCGCCACCTCGGATGGCGCAGGCGTCAAACTGACGCGCATCATCCACGGCAACAAGTTGCAACGCCGCCTCGATCCCTTCCTGATGCTGGACGCATTCGGCAGCAACGATCCCGACGAATATATCGCCGGCTTCCCCGATCATCCGCATCGCGGGTTTGAAACGATCACCTACATGCTCGCCGGACGCATGCGCCACCGCGACAGCGCCGGACACGAAGGTCTGCTGGAAGACGGCTGCGTGCAATGGATGACTGCCGCCCGCGGCGTGATTCACTCGGAAATTCCCCAACAGAAGGACGGCGTGATGGAAGGCTTCCAGCTCTGGCTCAACCTGCCCGCGCAGCGCAAGATGGACGCGCCCTGGTATCGCGACTTCCCCGCCGATGCCATTCCGCAATACGTCACGCCAGCAGGCGTCACCGTGCGCGTCATCGCGGGAATCAGCAATGGCATCGAAGGCGCTGTCCTCCGCGCCACCACCGAGCCGCTGTATCTCGATGTCCACCTGCCGCCCGGCAGCACGTTCTCGACCGCGCTGCCGGACGACCACAATGCTTTCGTTTACGTTTACCGTGGCGCGGCGATGATCGAAGGCGTTGAAGCAACAGCCCACTACATGAGCATCCTCGCCAACACGCCCTGCAGCGATGGCGTGACGGTATCGGCGACAAGCGCCGAAGAAACGCGGTTGATCCTGGTCGCGGGCAAGCCGCTTAACGAACCCATCGTGCAATACGGCCCGTTTGTGATGAATACGCAGGATGAAGTGCGACAGGCGATGGACGATTATCGGTCGGGCAGGTTTGCCTGAAGATCAAAATCTGAAACCCTTCACCACAGAGACACAGAGGCACAGAGAAAATCAAAGACAAAGACAGAAAGCAGGAAGATTCTTGATTGGTTTTTCTCTGTGCCTCTGTGTCTCTGTGGTGATTGGTTTTGACTTAATGCTGCACCCTGTACCCTGAATCACCCCATGCCACCTTCCGGCTTACGCCCTGAAAATGCTACCATTACGCGCTATTTTCACGGGAAAGCAACATGGCAGGACACAGCAAATG
>JAITMU010000220.1 GCA_031277195.1 Gallionellaceae bacterium
GGCGGTCAGCACCGGTTTGAATTACGCGGTTGGACGCGCGCGTCCGGACGCCAATCGCGGCAGAAATTATTTTGAACCCTTCTCCGCGCCGATTTCGGAAAGCAGTTTTCCGTCCGATCACACCATGCTGGTATGGGCTATCGCCACGCCGTTTGCCGAGGAATACAAAGCGCCCTGGCTGTACGGGGTCGCAACTTTGACGAACTTGTCCCGCGTCATTTCAAATCGGCACTGGTTCTCGGATACCGTGGCAAGCAGCGTGCTGGGTTATGGCATCGGGCGCATTTTCTGGGAGTCGTCGCGCTCGCAGAACAACAAATTCCGTATCGGCACGTCCGGGCGCAGCGTGACGATGAGCTGGGACTGGTAAACTGCATTTCCCTGACACGCAGACGAAACATGAATACGGACGCACTCAACAGCCATCTGGTGATTACCGCCACGGGCGAAGACAAGATCGGCATTGTTGACCGCTTTGCGGGAAAAATTGCCGAGATCGGCTGCAACATCGAAGAAAGCCGCATGGCCGTATTAGGCGGGCAGTTCGCGCTGGTCATGCTGGTTGGCGGACCGTGGAACGCGCTGTCCAAACTCGAAAGCCAGTTGGACAAACTGGGTGAGCAACTGGGGCTGACCCTCGTCCACAAGCGTACCGGCAAGCGCGATCGCTCGCAGGCAGCGATTCCCTACACGGTGGATGTGGTCGCGATGGATCATCCCGGCATCGTCCACGATCTCGCCACATTCTTCGCCCGCAACAACATCAACATCGAAGAAGTGCATACCCACACTTACCCTGCGCCCCACACCAACACGCCGATGTTCTCCGTTGTGATGACCGTGGGCATTCAAGCCAACGTCCACATCCCGACGATGCGCGGCAATTTTCTGGATTACTGCGACGATCTGAATCTGGACGCGACGTTTGAGCCGGTTAGAGGATAGGGCGCGGGTCAAGTCCCGCTCTATACATCCCACCTCAAACCCCTTAAACTCGCGCCCTTTTCGCAACCGTTCCCATCATGTCTGCTGATTCCGACATCGCCCGCGAAGTCGCGCGCCGCCGCACTTTCGGCATCATTTCCCACCCCGATGCGGGCAAGACCACGCTGACGGAAAAGCTCTTGCTGTTCTCCGGCGCGATTCAGCTCGCCGGCACGGTGAAGGCGAAAAAAAGCGGACGCCATGCGACATCCGACTGGATGGAGATCGAAAAGCAGCGCGGCATTTCCGTCGCCAGTTCGGTGATGCAGTTCGAGTACCGCGACCATGTGGTGAACCTGCTCGACACGCCCGGCCACCAGGATTTTTCCGAGGACACTTATCGCGTGCTGACTGCCGTCGATTCCGCGCTGATGGTGATCGACGCCGCCAAGGGCGTGGAGGCGCAGACGATCAAGCTGCTCGATGTGTGCCGCATGCGCGACACGCCCATCCTCACCTTCATGAACAAACTGGATCGCGAAGTGCGCGATCCGCTGGAGCTGCTGGACGAAATCGAATCCGTGTTGAAGATTCAATGCGCGCCAGTGACCTGGCCGATTGGCATGGGTAAAACATTTCGCGGCGTCTATCACTTGTTGCGCGACGAAATTTTGCTGTTCGCCGCCGGTGAAGAACGCGCCGATCAGGAATTTGAAATCGTGAAAGGGCTGGACAATCCGCGCCTGGCGGAAATGTTCCCGCTGGAAATCGAACAACTGAAAGCGGAAGTCGAGCTGGTGCACGGCGCATCGCATCCCTTCGATCTGCAAGCCTTCCTCGCAGGCAAGCAAACGCCGGTGTTTTTCGGTTCCGCCATCAACAATTTCGGCGTGCGCGAAATTCTCAACGCGTTGCTCGATTGGGCGCCCGCGCCGCGCGAACGCGACGCCACGGCGCGCGCCGTCAATCCGGCGGAATCGGCGTTCAGCGGTTTCGTGTTCAAGATACAAGCCAACATGGACCCGGCGCATCGCGACCGCATCGCCTTTTTGCGCGTCTGCTCCGGCCACTTCGAGCGCGGCATGAAAATCCGCCATCTGCGCATGGGGCGCGAGATCAAGGTATCCAGTGTGGTGACGTTCATGGCGTCGTCGCGCGAGCAAGTGGAAGAAGCTTACGCGGGCGACATCATCGGCCTGCCCAATCACGGCAACATGCAGATCGGCGACAGTTTTTCGGAAGGCGAAGTGTTGCAGTTCACCGGCATTCCGTATTTCGCGCCGGATCATTTTCAGGTGGTGCGCATCCGCAATCCGATGAAGGTGAAGCAGTTGCACAAGGGTTTGCAGCAACTTGGCGAGGAGGGCGCGGTGCAGGTGTTCAAACCAATCGACGGCGGCGATCTCGTGCTGGGCGCGGTCGGCGTATTGCAGTTCGACGTGGCGGCCAGCCGCTTGAAAGGCGAATACGGCGTGGATGCCGCGTTTGAAGGCGCTGCCGTTTCCACCGCGCGCTGGGTGACGTGTGACGACACAAAAATTTTCGCCGACTTCCAGCGCGCGCTATCGCACAACCTCGCCATCGACGCTGCTGGTAATCTTGCTTATCTTGCGCCCAACAGCGTCAACCTGCGACTGACGCAGGAACGCTGGCCGAAAGTGGTGTTCCACGCGACGCGGGAACATGCGGTGAAATTATGAGACTTGAGACGTAAGACGTAAGTTGGAAGACGCAAGAAAACCAGCGCACCATCTTACGTCTTCCAACTTACGTCTTACGTCCCCCGACCACAATGCTCTACATCACCCACAACGTCCTCATCGAAGACCGTGAAATCGAACTGACTGCCGTTCGCGCGCAAGGCGCGGGCGGGCAGAATGTGAACAAGGTTTCCAGCGCGGTGCATTTGCGTTTCGATGTCGCTGCGTCATCGCTGCCGGATGAAATCAAATCGCGCCTGCAACAACTGAGCGACCACCGCGTCAGCAAGGACGGCGTGATCGTCATCAAGGCGCAGGAATTCCGCAATCAGGAACAGAATCGCAATGAAGCGTTGCGGCGACTCAAGGCGTTGGTGCAGAGCGTTGCAGTGACGCCGAAGAAACGGGTTGCGACCAAGCCGACGAAGGCATCGAAATTGCGGAGACTGGAAAGCAAAGCGAAGCGCAGCAGCGTGAAAGCCCTGCGCGGGCGGGTGATGGAATAAGTCCCTCTCTCTTTGCGGGAAAGGGGCTACTTTTTCCCCGTAATCGACCCCAGCACTCCCCGCAAAATTTGCCGCCCAACCTGTGTCCCAATCGTGCGCGCCATGCTTTTCACCATCGCTTCCCCCGCGCTCTGGCGGCGCGAATTACCGCCGCCGAACACGCTCTCCCAGAACCCGCCGGATTCTTTTTCATCGGCAGAGGATTTCTTTTCCGGCGCAGGCGCGTCGTCTTCCGCCGCGCGCTTTTTCAGAATCTCGTAAGCGGATTCCCTGTCCACCGTTTTTTCATAGCGCCCCGCCAGCAGCGATGCGCGCATGATGGATTGCCGTTCCTGATCGGTGATCGGGCCGACTTGCGCCTGCGGCGGCACGATGAACGCGCGCTCAACCACGCCGGGGCTGCCTTTTTCATCCAGCATCGACACCAGCGCTTCGCCCACGCCGAGTTCGGTGATCGCGGCTTGTTCGTTGAGTTCAGGATTGTCGCGCATGGTTTCGGCGGCGGCGCGCACGGCTTTCTGGTCGCGCGTGGAAAAAGCGCGCAGCGCGTGTTGCACGCGATTGCCAAGTTGGCCGAGAATGCGATCCGGCACGTCGGCGGGATTTTGCGTGACGAAATACACGCCCACGCCCTTGGAGCGAATCAGCCGCACCACTTGTTCCACCTTGTCGAGCAGCGCCGTCGGCGCGTCGTTGAACAATAGATGCGCCTCGTCGAAAAAGAACACCAGCTTGGGTTTGTCGAGATCGCCCGCTTCCGGCAGCCTTTCGTACAGATCAGAAAGCAGCCACAGCAGCAGCGTCGAATAAATTTTCGGCGATTGCATCAGCCGGTCGGCAGCGAGGATGTTGACCCTGCCCGCGCCGGTGTGATCGACCTGCATCAGGTCGGCGATGTCCAGCATCGGCTCGCCGAAAAATTGTTCCGCGCCCTGCTGTTCCAGTTCCAGCAAGCTGCGCTGAATCGCGCCGATGCTCGCAGTTGAAATGTTGCCGTATTCGGTGGTGAATTCCTTCGCATGGTCGCCCGCGTACTGAATCATCGCGCGCAGGTCTTTGAAATCGAGCAGCAGCAAACCGTTGTCATCGGCGAGTTTGAACGTCAGCGTCAGCACGCCCTGCTGCGTGTCGTTCAAATTCAACATCCGCCCCAGCAACAGCGGCCCCATGTCGGACACAGTAGCGCGCACCGGATG
>JAITMU010000019.1 GCA_031277195.1 Gallionellaceae bacterium
CGCCAACGTCCATGCGCACATCGCGCTCGATTTCGTAGGCTTTCACCATGGTTACGCCGATGATGAATATGCCGATGCCAAAGTGCGCAAGCTGCATGGCGTAATAGCTGCGCGACTGGCTGGTGAGGCGGTGGAGCATGCTGCCTTCGCGTCCGAATACGCGCTTCTTCAAATCAAGCAGAATGGTGGTGAAAATCCAGAACGCCAGCAGGAAACCGAGCGAGGCCATCGGTGTCCACGCGCCCATCACCATCGGCAGCAACAGCGCGATCACCACACTGCACGCCAGCGCCCAGCGCACGCGCGTCCACATGTCCGGCACGTTGACCTGCTTCCAGCGCGCAATCGGCCCCAAGCCCATCAACAACACCATCGGCGTCATCAACGGCACGAACACGGCCTGGAAATACGGCGCGCCGACGGACAGCTTGCCGAAGCCCAGCGCGTCCATGAACAAGGGATAGAGCGTGCCCAGGAACACCGACGACGCCGCGACCGACAGCAACACGTTGTTGGACAGCAGCAGGGTTTCGCGCGAGAGCAGCGAGAACTTGCCGCCGAGTCCCACCTTGGGTGCGCGCCAGGCGAACAGCGCGAGCGACGAGCCGATCACCAGCACGAGGAAACTCAAAATGAAAATCCCGCGTTTCGGGTCGGTGGCGAAGGCATGCACCGAAGTCAGCACGCCGGAACGAACGAGGAAGGTGCCGAGCAAACTCAGCGAGAAGGCGGCAATGGCGAGCAGCACCGTCCAGCTTTTGAACGCGCCGCGTTTTTCCGTCACCGCCAGCGAATGAATCAGCGCCGTGCCCACCAGCCAAGGCATGAACGAGGCGTTTTCCACCGGATCCCAGAACCACCAGCCGCCCCAGCCCAGTTCGTAATACGCCCACCAGCTACCCAGCGCAATACCGAGCGTCAGGAAAATCCAGGCCACCATCGTCCACGGACGCGACCAGCGCGCCCAGGTGGAATCCATCTGGCCGCCGATCAAGGCCGACAGCGCAAATGCGAACGCCACGGAGAAACCGACATAGCCCATGTACAGCATCGGCGGGTGGATCACCAGACCGGGGTCTTGCAGCATCGGGTTCAGATCGTTGCCGTCAAGCAGCGCGGGAATCCAGCGCTCAAACGGGTTCGAGGTCAACAGCATGAACAGCAGGAAGCCGACGGAGACCAGCCCCATCACACCGATCACGCGCGCCACCATTTCTTCCGGCAGGTGACGGCTGAACATCGCCACCGAGACCGTCCAGATGGTCAGGATGAACGTCCACAACAGCAACGAGCCTTCATGCCCGCCCCAGATCGCGGCAAAGCGATAAACCGCTGGCAACTGCGCGTTGGAGTGCGCCGCCACATACTGCACGGAAAAATCATTGTTGAGGAACGAGATCGCGAGACAGGCAAAGGCAATGCCGACGAACACGAAATGCCCCGCCGCCACCGGTCGCGCCAAACCCATCAGCACACCGTCGTTTTTCGCCGCGCCGTAAATGGGAAGTACGCCCTGCACCAGCGCCAGCAGCAGCGCGACGATGATGGCGAAATTGCCTAGTTCTGGAATCATGATGTTTCCTTCAAAAAAATTGGGGTGTTACTCCCTCTCCCCTCGGGAGAGGGCGGGGGTGAGGGAAACTGTTCCGGAGTGCGCTGGCCGCTCCCTCACCCCAACCCCTCTCCCAAGGGAGAGGGGCTTACTGCTACTTCGCCGCTTCCGCCTGCTGCGCCTTCTTCAACGCGTCCTGCGCCTCAGGCGGCATGTAGTTTTCATCGTGCTTGGCCAGCACTTCATCAGCGTGGAACAGGCCGTCGGCATCCAGCTTGCCCTGCACCACCACGCCTTTGCCCTCCTTGAACAGGTCGGGCAAGATGCCTTCGTAAACCACCGGCATCGAACGCGCCCGGTCGGTCACGCTGAAATGCACTTTCAGCCCGTCTTCGCGCTTGATGCTTTCTTCCTCAACCAGTCCGCCGATGCGGAAATTGCGCCCTTCCGGCGCTTCCTTGTTGAACACCTGGGTCGGCGTGAAATACAGGCTAACGTTGTCCTTCAAGGCAAACAACACCAGCCCGACGGCCACGCCCATCACGGCCAGACCGCCGAGGATGATGTACAGGGTTTTCTTGCGCCGTGGCGTCATGTTCATTCTTCGTCTCCCAATTCACGCATCGAGCGCAACTGTTGCAAAATCATTTTACGCTTGTGGCGTACCTGCCATATTTCAATAATGAAAACAAGCAACACCACGCCATACGAGCCCCACACATAAAGGCCGCGACCACCCATGTCAAAAAACTCGCTCATGCCCGTATTTCCTTCAATTCAGCCACCCATTGCGTGGAACGTTCGCGCTCAAGAATGATGCTGCGAACACGCCACAACACGACGGCGGCGGCATACAACCAGCAGGCGAACAACATCAGCAAAAACGCCTGACGCATGGTGTCGTCATAGACGGCGACGCGACCCACTTCAAACGTGGGGCCTTGATGCAGGGAGTTCCACCACCGCACCGAGTAATAAATGATGGGCACGTTGACCGAGCCGACGATGGCGAGCAACGCGGCAGCGCGGTCAGCGCGGCGCGGGTCGTCAATGGAAGAATGCAAAGCCATGAAACCGATGTAGAGGAACAGCAGAATCAGTTCCGAGGTGAGCCGCGCATCCCACACCCACCAGGTGCCCCATGTCGGCTTGCCCCACAACGCGCCCGTCCAGAGCGCAATGAACGTAAACAAAGCGCCAGTCGGCGCCAACGCAGTTGCCATCATCGCCGACAACCGCGTATTGAAAATCAGCCCGATGGCCGCGTAACCCGCCATCACCAGATAAAGGAACATCGACAGGATGGCAGTCGGCACATGGATGAAAAAGATGCGGTAGGACTCGCCTTGCGTTGCGTCGGTCGGCGCGACGACAAGGCCAATGTACAGGCCAGCCGCGAACAGCACTGCGGAAATCCCCGCGCACCAGGGCGCGATCTTGCCAGCCAGTCCGTAAAAAGTGCTGGGGGCGGAATATTTAAACCAGTTAATCGCCAATTCCCTACTCCATCGCCAAATTTCTATTCCATCGAGATCCGCAATGCCTGCGCCGCAACCCAGGGCGCCGCCGCCAGCGACACCACCAGCGCCGCGCCCAGCAGCGCCAGATTCGGCGCTGCGCTCTTGGCGGCCAGCACAGCGTCCACCGCGCCCGCGCCGAAGATCAGCACCGGAATGCACAACGGCAACACCAGCAACGACACCAGCACACCGCCGCCGCGCAAACCCAGCGTCAGCGCCGCGCCAATCGCGCCGATTGCGCTGAGCATCGGCGTGCCCAGCAACAAACCAGCGACCAGCACCCACAATCCTTCTGTCGGCACACCAAACTGCAAACCCAGCACCGGCGCCAGCAATACCAGCGGCAAACCGGACAACATCCAGTGCGCGACGATCTTGCCAAACACCAGCAACGCCAACGGCTGCGGCGCCAGCATCATCTGCTCCAGCGTGCCATCCGCATGATCCGCCGAAAACAAGCGTCCCAGCGACAACATGGAGGCGAGCAACGCCGCCACCCACACCACGCCCGGCGCAATTTTGCGCAAAACGTTCGGGTCAGGCTCCATGCTCAGCGGAAACAGGCTGACCACCATGACAAAAAACACCAGCGTGGTCAACACATCCGCCCGACGGCGCATGGCCAAAAGCCAGTCGCGCCGGATTACCAGCATGAGCGAGTCGGACAAAGACATCTTGTCTTGGGGATTCATACGATCCCCCTCGCCACAGTCATACCTCGTAGGGCGGGACTTGCCCCGCGCGGAGCAGACTCCAAGGTTCGTACCGCGCGGGACAAGCCCCGCCCTACAAATATCGTATTCATGACAACGCCAGCCTCCGCGTCGTCACGCCAGCGACTTCCAGCGGCTGGTGCGTGGTGTAGATCGCCATGCCGCCGCGCGCCAGGTGTTCGCCGATCAATTCCTGCATCAGCCCGACCGCGCCCACATCCAGCGCCGTCAGCGGCTCGTCCAGTATCCACAATGGCGCATCGCCAACCAGCAAACGCGCCAGCGCGACGCGCCGACGCTGGCCTTGTGACAGCACTTTCATCGGCAACGTTTCACGCCCGCGCAATCCCATGCGCCGCAGCGCCGCGACCGCTTCCTTGCCATCCAGGCGGATGCCCGCCATGCCCGCATTGATGCGAAGATTTTCCCGCGCATCGAGATCATCCTTGATGGCGTTCAGATGGCCGAGGTAAACCAGTTCGGCGTGATACTCCTCGCGCTGCGCGCGTATGTCCTCGCCGCGCCAACGGATCGTTCCCGCATCCGGCATCAGAAAACCGCACAGCGCGCGCAGCAGGCTGGTCTTGCCGCTGCCGTTCACACCTTCGATCCGCATCAACTCGCCCGCCGAGAGCGAAAAGCTCAAGCCGGAAAACAGCCGGTGGTCTCCACGGGAGCAGGCGAGATCGTTGACTTCCAGCATGGGTACGGAATCCGTTGAATGACAGATCAAATCACAAACGCGCGATTATATACGATTCGACCCCGAACTCCGGGGTCGGAAGGCAATCGCGATGGGGTGATGACCGAACCTGCTTACTGCACCTGCTCTACCGCGTCGATAAATACAACCGAGTCAAACGTCCGATCCAGCGTCTTGCTGTGAAACCCTTTCATCTCGATGCCGCTGGAATATTTGACGGTGGCACCTTTGGTGAATTTTCCCTGCATCCCTGCAAGCCAGAACGTGCCTCTATCATCGGATACGTGCAAATAGCTATACGGCGGCGCGTCAATCACTTCCAGTATTTTCGCGGTGTTGGTCATGTTGGTATCCGCCGGTTCAGGCTCCGGATGTCCGGGCGGCAACTTGCCTGTCGGCTGGGCGTCGCCCTGCATCGCCATCGGTTGCGCCGACTCATCAGCCGGTTTCGCCGCTTCATCTTTCTTGCCACACGCCGCAACAGCAACCAGCATCCCCGCCAGCAACAACACAGTGTACTTCTTCAAGATAACTCTCCTTAGTAGTCCGACCGAGCATTTTAACAGGCATTTGCCAAAAAACAGCAGATGCCATACGTTATGCAGGGTTAAGCAGGTTTTCATCGTCAAGAATCAGTATCATTCACCCCTCTTAACCCGCCCTGAATGTTCA
>JAITMU010000123.1 GCA_031277195.1 Gallionellaceae bacterium
TAATACGCGGGCATGTTTTCCAGACGGTTTTCCTCCCTCGCTTTCACCGCCGCGATTACCTTCGCGCCGGTGTTTGCGCTGGGCGCAGAGGATGTTTCCCCTGCGCCGGAAACTGATGCCGTTTTCTCAACGACCATCGGCACGGACGACAACGCACCCGCCCCCTCCCACGACACCAGCAACCTCTGGCAACGCATCCGCGGCGGATTCACGCTGCGGGACGACAGCGACGACAAACTGATCGCGCGACACGAGCAGTGGTACGCCGCCCGACCTGAATACGTCGAGCGCGTGACCGAGCGCGCGCAACGCTATCTCTACTACATCGCGCAGGAAGTCGAAAAACGCGGGATGCCGATGGAAATCGCGCTGCTGCCCATCGTCGAAAGCGCGTTCAATCCAGGCGCCTATTCCTCCGCGCGCGCTGCGGGCATCTGGCAATTCATTCCCTCCACCGCGCGGCATTTCGGCCTGCAACTGAACTGGTGGCTGGACGAGCGGCGCGATGTCATCAGCGCAACCCAAAGCGCGCTGGACTATCTGCAAAAACTGCACGATCAATTCGGCGACTGGGAACTTGCGCTGGCTGCCTACAACTGGGGCGAAGGCGCCGTCGCGCGCGCGCAGGAGCGCAACCGCAAACGCGGCCTGGCAACCGACTACGCCAGCCTGAAAATGCCGCAGGAAACGCGCAACTACGTCCCCAAGCTGATCGCCATTCGCAACATCATCAACAACCCCGAACGCTTCGGTCTCGCGCTGCATCCGATTCCCAACCAGCCGTATTTCACCGCAGTCAGCACCGGCAGCCACATTGACGCCAAGCTCGCCGCCCAGTTGGCGGACATTTCGCAGGATGAATTCAACGCGCTCAATCCCGCTTACAACCGTCCGGTGATTCTGCGTCAGGGCAGCGACGATCTGTTGCTGTTGCCGCTGAACAAGGCCAGCGTTTTTCGCGCCAATCTGGAAAGCCACACCGAGCCGCTCGTATCCTGGCAGGCTTACCAGAGCAAAAAGGGCGAGCGACTGGATCAGCTTGCGCCGCGTTTCGGCCTGACCGTGGCGCAACTGAAGCGCGTCAACGGACTCCCGCAGCGGGCAAAATCAAGCAACGGCCAGATGCTGCTGGTGCCGGTGCAGGGCGAAAAAGCAAACAGTGAATTCGAGGCGTTCAACACTCACCTTGCTGCCGAAGAAGCCGCGCCCGCGCGCAAGAAAAATGCCGCGCGCCGCGCGAATGGCAAAGCCAAAAAATCCGCCAGCCGTTCGGCTTCAGCCAAAAAACAAACCGCCAAACAGCGGGTCACAAAAAAGCAAACCACAAAAAAATCCGCAAGCAACGCGAACTCGAAGCGGTACGCCAGCGTCTCGCAGCCGTCAGATCAGATAGCGGATTAATCATCCGCCCCTCCGTCATTCCAGCGCACGCTGGAATCCAGCTGATTAAATAACCTCGCGTAGCGAACAAAACCTTGTTGTCCGGCTACGCCGGAATTTTTGAACCAACCCGCTGGATTCCAGCTTGCGCTGGAATGACGGAAATGAATCCTGCGCGCGTAACGTCAGGATGCGGGCGTATCGCCACTCTCCACCAAAAAACAATTCACGCCATGCGTCTCGCTGACCGCGCGCGCATCCGGATAGCGCTCGCGGCAAATCGGCATGGCATGCGCGCAGCGCGGATGGAAATGACAGCCTTGCGGCGGATTCGCCGGTGATGGCAATTCACCCGGCAGCTTCACGACCTCGATGCCCGATTGATCCATGCGCGGCACCGCGGAGAGCAAGGCTTGCGTATAGGGATGGCGAGGCGCGCGCAGAATTTCATCGGCAGCGCCGCGTTCCACAATCCGCCCCAGATACATCACGCAGATTTCGTGCGCGAGATATTCCACCACCGCAAGGTTGTGCGTGATGAACAAATAGCTCAAATTCAATTCGCGCTGCAACTCGCCCAGCAGATTCAATATCTGCGCCTGCACCGACACGTCGAGCGCGCTGGTCGGCTCGTCGCAAATCAACAGTTTCGGGTTCACCGCCAGCGCGCGCGCGATGGCGATGCGCTGGCGCTGCCCGCCGGAAAACTCGTGCGGATAGCGCCATTTGGCAGCACTCGCGAGACCGACCTGATCCAGCAATTCATCCAGCCGCCGTTGTCTGTCGCTGTCACTGCCGCCAGCCTCCAGCGCCTCCATGCCTTCCAGCAACACTTCCGCCACGCGCATTTTCGGATTCAGCGATGCGTAGGGGTCTTGAAATATCATTTGCATACCCGCGCGTTTTTCGCGCAGCGCGGCAGAATTGAGCGCGGTCAATTCATTGCCCAGAAAACGCACGCTGCCCGCCGTCGGGCGGATCAGTTGCAGCAGCGATTTGCCCACCGTGGTTTTACCGCAGCCGGATTCCCCCACCAGCGCCAGCGTGCGCCCTTGCGTCATTGCGAACGACACGCCATCAACCGCGCGGACATGGCCGACGGTGCGTTGCAAAATGCCTTTGCGGATGGGGAAGTGAACTTGCAGATTTTCGACTTGCAGAAGCGGAGAATCCGGGGAGGGTTTTATGGGTTGTGGTGAACGCTGCGAACCGCGACGTTTAGCATCGTCGCGATTCGCCTTCGGCTCACCACGACCTGCGGGGGAAGATTCAGAATACAGGTGGCACCGCACGCCCTGCCCGCCTGCCAACGTCACCCATTCCGGCGCGCGCTCGTGGCACACCGGCTTCGCCTGCTCACAACGCGGCGCGAAACGACAGCCCGGCGGAATCGCATTGAGCGCGGGCACGTTGCCGGGAATCGCGGCCAGCGGCTGACCTCGACGCGCGGCATCAGGCAAGGCCGCGAACAATTTTTGCGTATAGGGATGCGCGGGCTTCGCAAACAATTGTTCGCGCGTCGCCTGCTCGACGATCTGACCGGCATACATCACCGCGACGCGATGCGCCATCTGCGCCACCACGCCGAGATCATGCGTGATCAGCAACATCGCCATGCCGTTTTTCTGCTGCGTGTCGCGCAGCAGTTGCAACACTTGCGCCTGCATGGTCACATCCAGCGCGGTGGTCGGTTCATCCGCGATCAGCAGTTTGGGTTCGCCGGCCAGCGCCATCGCGATCATCACGCGCTGCTTCATGCCGCCGGAAAGTTGAAATGGATATTCGCGCACACGACGCGGCGCGTCGGGAATGCCGACCTGCGTCAGCAATTCAACGCAACGCTGCGTAATCGCATCGCCTTCCGCATCACCATGCAGGCGCAACACTTCCGCGATCTGATCGCCCACCGTCATCACCGGATTCAAACTCAAACCCGGCTCCTGAAAAATCATCGCCATCTTGCCGCCGCGCACCTCGCACATCAGGCGTTCGGGCAGCGCGAGGATATCTTCTCCTCCCAACAATACCCTCGCCTGTAGGGCGGGGCTTGCCCCGCGCGGTGCGGCCTCTGGAATTCCATCCGCGCGGGGCAAGCCCCGCCCTGCGACTTGCACTCCGTCCGGCAGCAAGCGCATCAGCGACAACGCCGTCATGGATTTCCCGCAGCCGGATTCGCCGAGCAATGCGAAGGTTTCGCCAGCGCGAATTTCAAACGAGACATCATCGACAATGCGCACGCCGTCGTTCAAACAGGTGGACAGGCCGCTGACTTTCAACAAATCCATTACGCGGCCTCCGTTCTGTTCAAGCGCGGATCAAACGCATTCCGCACCACATCCGCAAACAGGTTGGCGGCCAGCACCAGCGCCAGCATGAAAACAAACGCCGCCGCCAGCGACCACCACACCACCGGATCGCGCCCCATTTCCAGTCGCGCCGCATTGATCATCGTGCCGAAACTGATCGTGCTGAGATCAACGCCCACGCCGACGTAGGACAGCACCGCTTCCGCCAGCACCAGCGCGGAAAAATCCAGCACCACCGAAATCAGCACGATGTGCATCACGTTCGGCACGATGTGACGCGCGAGGATGCGCATGCCGGACACGCCGAACGCCTGCGCCGCCTGGATGTATTCCATCTCGCGCAGCTTCAATGCTTCGCCGCGCAGCAAGCGGCACAATCCCGTCCAGCTCGTCACGCCAAGAATCAGGCACAGGCACAACAAACGCACATCGGCGCGCGCCGCCGCGGTGTCGAACAAATCGGCATGCGTTTCGATCTGCACCTGCACCATCAGCACCGCCGCCGCAATCAGCAACACGCTGGGGATGGAACTCAACACCGTATAGAGATATTGAATGACATCATCTATCCAGCCACGGAAATAGCCTGCCGCCACGCCGAACAACAGCGCGAAAGGCAAGGCGATCAGCGTGGTGACGCTGCCGATGACCAGACCGGTGCGTATGCTTTTCAGCGCGAGGTAGAGCACGTCTTGACCGACTTTATCGGTGCCGAGGACATGATAGGCGGCAGCGAGGTTGAGGATCGCGCCAGTGAGGGCGGCGAGGAGCAGGAGCGTAATCGTCAGGGCGCGAGTGACGCGATGGTTCGCCGCTTTTACTCCCTCTCCCCTCGTGGGAGAGGGTTGGGGATAACCAGCGACTTGCCCGCTTGCGGGCTTAGTCGAATGGCTAGTTGTTTCATCAGAGGGGGAAATTTGGCGTGCTACTTTATCTGACGACGAACTCTGAACGCGCCCCCTCTCCCCTGCCCCTCTCCCGCCGGGGGAGAGGGGATGCGATGCTTCCTTCATCGCGCGTTCCAGCTTGCGCAAAGCACGAGAATCTCTCACAACTCTAATCAACAAAAGAACGCCCAACACCAACACCCCGATGCCCAACCCTTTCAACGCACCCACTGTTCCCCGATTCACCACATCGCTCGCCAATTCCT
>JAITMU010000210.1 GCA_031277195.1 Gallionellaceae bacterium
CTGTTGGCGGCGGCTTGGGAAAGTTGCGAGGGCAGTTTGTCCATGAACGCGGACATGCCGCCCATCTTGCGCATCTGCACGATCTGCGCCTTGAAATCGTTGAGATCGAAGCCGTCGCCTTTCTTGATTTTCTTCGCCAGTTTTTCCGCTTCGGCGACATCGACTTCGCGCTGCGCTTCTTCGATCAGCGACAGCACATCGCCCATGCCGAGCACGCGCGAGGCCATGCGTTCGGGGTGGAAGGCTTCGAGGCCGGTCATCTTTTCGCTGACGCCGACGAACTTGATCGGCTGGCCGGTAACTTGTCGCACCGACAGCGCCGCGCCGCCGCGCGCATCGCCGTCGAGCTTGGTGAGAACCACGCCGGTGAGCGGCAGCGCATCGCCAAACGCCTTGGCGGTGTTGACCGCATCCTGGCCGGTCATCGCATCGACCACGAACAGCGTTTCGGTGGGATGCAGTGCGGCGTGCAGACGCTTGATCTCGTCCATCATCGCCTCGTCCACGGCCAAGCGTCCGGCGGTATCGACAATCAGCACGTCGTGGTAATGCCGCTTGGCGTAATCCTGCGCGGCGCGCGCGATGTCTTCTGGTTTTTGATTGACGCTGGAATCGAAAAAATCAATGCCGAGTTGTTGCGCCAGCGTGCGCAGTTGTTCGATCGCGGCGGGGCGATACACGTCGCAACTGACCAGCAGCACTTTTTTCTTTTGCTGATCGCGCAGCAGTTTGGCGAGTTTGCCGCTGGTGGTGGTTTTGCCCGCGCCCTGCAAACCCGCCATCAAAATCACGACTGGCGGCACGGCGGCGAGATTGATGCCGACGTTGGCTTCGCCCATCAAGCGCGTCAATTCGCGATGCACCACGCCGACCAAGGCCTGACCGGGGTTCAGATTGCCGATGACAGCTTCGCCGAGCGCGTCTTCCTTGACCTGCGCGGTAAATTCCTTGACCACCGGCAGCGCGACGTCGGCTTCCAGCAGCGCGAGACGCACTTCGCGCAACGCATCCTGAATGTTGCTTTCGGTCAGCCGCGCCTGTCCGCGCAGATGCTTGATGACGCCGGAGAGGCGTTGGGTGAGGTTGTCCAGCATGAGCGTCCCTGTCTGTTTTTCCGTCTCCGTCATTCCTGCGTGGTTTTGGCGGAAATGACGGCAGAAGGTTATAGTGTAAAATCCCTCGAAGTCTAAAGCATCCCGCGCAAAAATGTCGAACCTCTCATCCAGCTTGTCCCTCTACCTGTTTACCTTCTTCGCCTATGGTGCGCTGGCGGTGTATTTCTGGCGCGCGCAGGTGGCGGGAAACAGTGCGGCGGTGAGCCACGGCCTGATCGGGCACGCGGTTCTGCTGCCGCTGGCGGTGCATGGTTATCTGCTCTATGCAGATATTTTTGCGGGCAACGGTCTCAATTTCGGTTTGGCTTACGTGGTGTCGCTGGTGCTGTGGCTGGCGGTGCTGGTGTATTGGGTGGCGCGATTCTTCTACCCGATCGACAGCCTGCAAACGCTGGTGTTGCCGCTGGTCGCGGCGAGTGTGTTGCTGCCCGTGCTGTTTCCGGCGACGCATCAGGTTCCCGGCAATCTCACCGTCGCTTTCGAGGCGCACATTCTGGCTGCGATGCTGGTGTACAGTCTGCTGACGATTGCGGCGCTGCACGCCACCTTGATCGCCTGGGTGGATCGGCGTTTGCATCACCCCACGCTGCCGCGCGTATTGCGCGCGCTGCCGCCGCTGTTGACGATGGAAACCCTGTTGTTCCGCATTGTCGCCGTGGGCTTCGTCCTGCTGACGCTGACTTTGCTCTCCGGCATCGTGTTTTCCGAGCAGGTGTTTGGCAAACCTTGGGAATTCAATCACAAAATCCTGTTCGGCTTCATTTCCTGGTTCGTTTTTGCAGGCTTGCTCGCCGGTCGTCATTTCTACGGCTGGCGCGGGCGCAAAGCGATTCACTGGATGATGAGCGGCTACGTTTTCCTGCTGCTGGCCTACCTGGGCAGCAAATTCGTGCTGGAAGTGTTGTTGCATCGGTAAACCTCGCAATTCCTTCCCTTCAAGGGGAGGGGATGGGTGTCCCATATTCCCGCACAATCGTTTGACATCCCCTCCCAACCTGCCGTAAAATCCGCGCCTTTCGAGTTTCCGTCAGTCAGGAATTGCCATGAAAACATTCTCCGCCAAGCCCGCGGAAGTCCAGCACGACTGGCTTCTGGTGGACGCAAAAGACGCAGTGCTGGGTCGTTTGGCCAGCCAGATCGCTGCGCGTCTGCGCGGCAAGCACAAGGCGATTTACACGCCGCACGTGGACACCGGCGATTTCGTCGTGGTGGTCAACGCAGACAAGCTGCGCGTCACCGGCAACAAGGCACAAGACAAAAAGTATTATCGCCACAGCGGTTACCCCGGCGGTATTTACGAAACCAATTTCACCAAGCTGCAACAACGCTACCCTGATCGCGTGCTGCAAAACGCGGTGAAGGGCATGTTGCCGAAGGGGCCGCTGGGCTACGCCATGCTCCGCAAATTGAAAATCTACGGTGGCGCCGAGCATCCGCATTCGGCACAGCAGCCCCGTCCCGTTGACCTGTTGAAGGCATAACCATGAGCGTGAATTACAACTACGGCACTGGCCGCCGCAAGAGCGCGGTAGCGCGTGTGTTCATCAAGCCCGGCAAGGGCAATATCGTCGTTAACGACAAGCCGCTGGACGTGTTTTTCTCGCGCGAAACCGGTCGCATGGTGGTGCGTCAACCGCTGGCGCTGACCGAAACGCTGGACAAATTCGACATCATGGTGAACGTCATCGGCGGCGGTGAATCCGGTCAAGCCGGCGCTGTTCGCCACGGTATCACCCGCGCATTGATCGACTACGACGCCACGCTGAAACCAGCGTTGAGCAAGGCCGGTCTGGTTACTCGCGACGCGCGCGAAGTGGAACGCAAGAAAGTCGGCCTGCGCAAGGCGCGCCGCCGCAAGCAATTCTCCAAGCGTTAATCGCGGGAATTGCGAAACGACAGAGCCGCCTTCGGGCGGCTTTGTTGTTTTCGGGTATTATTTGTGCGGATGCTGTACTCCCTCTCCCTTGATGGGAGAGGGTTGGGGATAACCAGCGACTTGCCCGCTTGCGGGCTTAGTCGAATGGCTAGTTGTTTTATCAGAGGGTGAAGAATGCGTTGCCACCCCCTCTCCCCCACCCCTCTCCCGCGAGAGGAGAGGGGCTTTTACGAGGAACCAGCACCATGAGCCAAATCAAAGTCGGCATCGTCGGCGGCACCGGATACACCGGCGTGGAACTGCTGCGCCTGCTCGCCTTGCATCCGAACGTTGCGCTGCACGCCATCACCTCGCGCGCCGAAGCGGGCATACCGGTCAGCCAGATGTTCCCCAGTTTGCGCGGCCATGTGGATTTGGCGTTTTCGCATCCCGACGAGGCTCATCTCGATCAATGCGACCTGGTTTTTTTCGCCACGCCGAACGGCATCGCCATGCAACAAACACGCGCCCTGCTGGATGCGGGTGTGAAGGTGATCGACCTCGCGGCGGATTTCCGTATCAAGGACGTGGCGGAATGGGAGAAGTGGTACGGCATGGTCCACGCCTGCCCGGATTTGGTTGCGGAAGCGGTTTACGGCCTGCCCGAAGTCAATCGCGAGCAGATACGCAGCGCGCGCTTGGTTGCCAATCCCGGCTGCTATCCCACCGCCGTGCAGTTGGGATTTTTTCCCTTGATCGAAGCGGGCGTGGTGGACGCGAGCAGCCTGATCGCGGATGCAAAATCCGGCGTATCCGGCGCGGGGCGCAAGGCCGAGGTCGGCATTCTGTTTTCCGAAGCGTCGGATAATTTCAAGGCGTATGGCGTGCCGGGGCATCGGCATCTGCCGGAGATTCGTCAAGGGCTGGCGCGCGCCAACGGCAGCGATGTTGGCTTGACCTTTGTGCCGCACCTGACGCCGATGATACGCGGCATCCACGCCACGCTGTACGCGCGGCTGAAAAGCGAAGCCGATTTGCAGGCGCTGTATCAGCAGCGTTACGCCGACGAACTTTTTGTCGATGTGTTGCCTGCGGGCAGCCATCCCGAAACCCGCTCGGTGCGCGGCGCGAATGGCTGTCGCATCGCGGTGCACAGACCGCAGGGCGGCGATGTTGTGGTGGTGTTGTCGGTGATCGACAATCTGGTCAAAGGCGCGGCGGGGCAGGCGGTGCAGAACATGAATCTCATGTTCGGCCTGCCGGAAGCGACGGCGCTGAATGTCGTGCCATTACTGCCATAAGGGGCAAACCGCCGCACCCGCCTGATTTCAAGTATGATTTGAGGGTTGACCGAATATAGGAGGAAACATGAATACGGTAGCTGATGCAGTACAAGACCCGCTGTTGTTCACCGACAGCGCGGCAAACAAGGTGAAGGAACTGATCGACGAAGAAGGCAACACCGATTTGAAGCTGCGCGTGTTCGTCAGCGGCGGCGGTTGTTCCGGTTTTCAATACGGCTTCACGTTCGACGAAGTGGCGAACGAAGACGACACCGTGCTGACCAAGAACGGCGTACAACTGCTGATCGACCCGATGAGCTTTCAATACTTGGTTGGCGCCGAGATCGACTACAAGGAAGATCTGGAAGGCGCGCAGTTTGTCATCAAAAATCCGAACGCAACGACGACTTGCGGTTGCGGGTCATCGTTCTCGGTTTGATAACGTATGGGATACGCCGAAAAAATTTACGAACAGGTTAAACGCCTTCCCGAACAAGACGCCAAGGAAATTTTTGATTTCGCAAAAACTATTGCATCGCGTCAGGCAGACAACAACGCTGCCCAGCAGGATAGCCGCCAGCATCGCCGCTATGAAATTGAACAGATATTCGCCAAATATCAGGTGGATTTGAGCGACTTCAC
>JAITMU010000177.1 GCA_031277195.1 Gallionellaceae bacterium
TACCCCTCTCCCACAAGGGGAGAGGGGATGATTGCCATTTTGAAATTCTGATCACGAACCGGAAAGTAAAACCATGAAACTCATCCTCCTCGGCGCGCCTGGCGCTGGCAAAGGCACACAAGCCAACTACATCAAGGACAAATTCAACATCCCGCAGATTTCCACCGGCGACATGCTGCGCGCTGCGGTGAAAGCAGGCACGCCGCTTGGCGTCGCGGCGAAAAAAATCATGGATGCGGGCGGGCTGGTGTCGGACGACATCATCATCAATCTGGTGAAGGAACGCATCAAGGAGGCGGACTGCGCCAACGGCTTTCTGTTCGACGGCTTCCCGCGCACCATTCCGCAGGCCGAAGCGATGAAGCAGGCGGGCGTGAACATCGACTATGTGGTGGAGATCGACGTGGACGATGCCGAGATCGTGCAGCGCATGAGCGGGCGGCGCGTGCATCCGGGATCGGGACGCACCTATCACGTCACGTTCAATCCGCCCGAGGTGGCGGGCAAGGATGACGCCACCGGCGAAGACCTGGTGCAGCGTCCCGATGACGAGGAGGAAACCGTGAAAAAACGCCTCGCCGTTTATCACGATCAAACCAAACCGCTGGTCGATTACTACGCCAGTTGGGCGAACAGCGGCGAGCCTGGCGCACCGCGCCATGTGCGCATCGCAGGTGTCGGCAGCGTGGACGCCATCCGCGACCAGATTTTCGCCGCACTGCAATGACACTCCAGCTCGCCGACGCAAAACGCATCGCCGCCGCCGCCGAAGCCGAGGCCGCGCGCAACGGCTGGAAAGTAACGATCGCCGTCGTGGATGCGGGCGGGCACCTGCTCTATCTGCAACGCGAACACGACACGCAATTTGGCAGCATCGAACTCGCCATCCGCAAAGCCCACGCCGCCGCCGCATTTCAACGACCCACAAAAGTTTCAGAGGACGCCGTGCAAAGCGGGCGACTGATTCATCTCGCCTTGCCGGGCGTGATCCCCTCCGACGGCGGCCTGCCCTTGCTGCGCGATGGCAAGGTGATCGGCGGAATTGGCGTCAGCGGAGTAAAAGCGTTTCAGGATGGGCAGGTGGCGCAGGCGGGGGTTGAGGCGCTGTAACGCACCATGTCCGCCGGTAAATTCTGGCCGCTGATCGCCCATTTCCAAAGCCGCGAAGCCCGTCTCGGCGAGCGGATGCGGCGCAACCGCGTCAGCGCCTTCCTCTATGAATTTCTGCGCTTCGGCGTCAAACAGGCATGGGCTTGCCTGTTCGGCGGCGCGATGGTCGCACTGATCGTTGCAACCCATTACGCCTACCCGCCAGACACAGCCCTCTCGCGCTACGATTTCCTGTTTCTCGCCGCGCTCGCCATCCAGTGCATCATGCTGATCCTCCGGCTGGAAACGCTGGAAGAAGCAAAAGTCATCCTGATCTATCACGTCATCGGCACCGCGATGGAAATCTTCAAGACCCACGTCGGTTCCTGGATTTACCCTGAAAACGCATTCTTCCGAATCGGTGGCGTACCCTTGTTTTCCGGCTTCATGTACGCATCCGTCGGCAGCTACATCACCCGTTGCTGGCGACTGTTCGATTTTCGTTTCACGCACCACCCGCCGGTATGGGCGCTTTTGCTGCTGTCCACCATCATCTACGTCAATTTTTTCTCGCATCACTACACAATTGATTTGCGCTGGCTGCTTTTCATCGCCAGCGCCATCCTGCTCGGCAGAACCTGGGTTCACTATCACATCTGGCACACACACCGGCGCATGCCGCTGCTGCTCGGGCTGTTTCTCGTCAGTTTGTTCATCTGGTTCGCCGAAAATCTCGGCACCTGGGCGCACGCCTGGATGTATCCGCATCAGGCAGCAAGCTGGAGCATGGTGAGCTTCAGCAAACTCGGATCGTGGTTTTTATTGTTAATCATCAGCTACAGCCTGGTCGCATGGGTGAACAAGCCGGAGCGGGACAGCGCGGGGTAAGCCCCACTTGCTATACCCCTCAACCGTCATTCCCGCCAAAAACACGCGGGAATGACGGGTCAATATGCCAACCCGTTTGCTTGTCATTTTCAAGTTTGAAGGCAGCGCAGTTGGGCATCGCAAAAGCGAGGCGGTAACGCTGAAATGCAATCATGTCGTCGGCGGTTTTCGTGGAGTTGCCGCGCAATAGCCAGTGCAGCATGATGAGCCAGATGCCATGTCCGAAGATCACCGATGCGTCTTCGATCTCGTCCAGTTTGGCAATGAAATCGTCCACGCGGCCGGCAAATTCGGCAAAGGTGTCCGCTTGCTCTCCCCAGCGATGGAGCGGATCCGGCTTTTCCCAATAACGACGGACGAAAAGACGACGTTGCGCGCCGTCCATGCCTTCGATCAAGGCGGGATCAACCAGTGAAAATTCATCGAGCAGCGCGTATTCCTGCGGCGCGATTCCAACGAGCGCGCAATATGGCTCCGCCGTCTGCCGTGTTCGCAGCATCGTGGACACTCGTATCGCCGCAGGCGCGGACGGCAGCAACGCCGCCAGCGCTGCCGCTTGTTGCCGTCCCGCGTCCGAGAGCGGAATCGCGCCATGCGGCATCGTCACGCCCCCCGCATTTGCAAAACTCTCCGCGTGGCGCACCAGCAGAATAGCCATGAATTTACACCCTGGAAATTATCGGATCGTAGCGCGGTTATACTATCATCCACATCCTGATTTTCATCCACACAACCATGCTCTACGACCTCGCCGACCGCAAACCTGAACTCCGTGGCACGCACCACTTCATCGCGCCCGACGCTGCCGTGATCGGTTCGGTGATTCTGGAAAACAACGTCAGCATCTGGTTCAACGCCGTGCTGCGCGGCGACATTGAGCCGATTCATATCGGCGAAAACAGCAACGTGCAGGATGGCGCGGTGTTGCACACCGACGCTGGCGCGCCGCTGGTGGTGGGCAACAATGTCACCGTCGGGCACAAAGCGGTGTTGCATGGCTGCACGGTCGGCGACGGCAGTTTGATCGGCATCAACAGCGTAGTGTTAAGCCGCGCAGTCATCGGACGGAATTGTCTGATCGGCGCGAATGCGCTGGTCACGGAAGGAAAAGTCATTCCGGATAATTCGCTGGTGCTGGGCGCGCCAGGAAAAGTTGCGCGCGCCTTGAGCGCAGAAGAAATCGCCGCGATGCGCGAGAATACGGCGCATTATGTGGAAAATTTGCAGCTTTATCTAAGTTCGTTCGCAGTTGGTCGCCTGTAACTCGTAGGGCGGGGCTTGCCCCGCGCTGTTTGAATCTCAACGACCGCACCGCGCGGGGCAAGCCCCGCCCTACTCCTCCGTCACTCCTTTCTCCCGTCATTCCAGCGAACGCTGGAATCCAGCAGATTGAACAACACCGCGCAGCGGACAAAACCTTGCTGTCCGGCTACGCCGGAATATTTTGATAAATGCGCTGGATTCCAGCGTTCGCTGGAATGACGGAGTGAATGGGGTGAGGGAGAAAAATTCCACTGCCGGATTTGCATAAAAGTACGCCACACTTTTCAAATCTTGCTATCATCCATATCAAACTGTCCTACATAGGATGGTTTTCTACAATAACAATTTATTAGCGCTTTTGAATCAACCCCTTCAATTCGTTAAAGGAGTTTGCCCCATGAAAGCCGGTAAACAATTTTCCCTGATTTTGTCATGCACTTTGTTCAGTTTGCTCACCGCCTGTGGCGGCGGTAGCGATGACGACAACGATGATGATGCGCCCGAACTTTCCCGACAAGCGCAAGCCGGGAGGTTGGTATTCAACGACACTTCCCTGTCCGACCCGACCAATACGCCAGCAGGGGGCGGGCAAGGCTGTGTGAGTTGCCACGATCCCGCGCTCGCTTATACCGACCCCAGCACGGTGAATCGGGATATCGGCGTCTCCCCTGCCGTTGATCCGAGCATATTGGGCATACGCAATACGCCGACCATTCCCTACGGCATTTTCGCACCGCCTTTCAGCTTTACCGCGACTGGCGCCGTTGGCGGCATCGTGCATGATGGCCGCTTCATCAATCTGGAGGCGCAAGCCGCAGGGCCGCCGTTGAATCAACGGGAAATGATGAATGACACCAGAGCGGCTTACCTCCTCCGCATCAAGCAGAGCACGATCTACCCTGAATTGCGGCGGCTTCTGGGCGCTAATCTGTTCGACAGCTTCGACAACAACGACGACGATACCAGCCCTGCGGTTAATACGGCCTATATCACGCTCGCCAACGCCGTCGCCGCATTCGAGCGGGAAGACGCGAGTTTCCAACTGTTCAACTCGAAATTCGATGCCTCGCTAAACGGTCGGGCGCAACTGACCGCCGACGAGCAGGCGGGACTGAACCTGTTCAACACGCATTGCGCCTCCTGCCATCCCAGCACGCGCCCCGATCAGAGCCTGGTGAATCCGCCCACGCCGCCGCTGTTCACCGATTTCACCTATCACGCGCTCGGCGTGCCGCGCAATGCGAAAATCCCCGACAATGCAGACCCCGCTTTCTTCGATCTGGGATTGTGCGGACCGGAGCGCGCGGACGCCGCCACCGTGCGCGATCAGCGCCCGGAATTGTGCGGCGCGTTCAAGGTGCCGACGCTGCGTAATATCGCCGTCACCGCGCCCTATTTCCATAACGGCTTTTTCGCCACGCTGGAGGAAGTGGTCGAGTTTTATGCAACGCGCGAAGTCACGCCCGAACGCTGGTACGTCGATGGCGTGAAATACAACGATCTGACGGAACAGTATCGCGGCAACGTCAACAACACGGATGTGCCGTTCGCCCTGCAAACAAGCACCGGCCAACGGGCGTTTAGTCCGGCGGAAGCCGCTCAAATCGTGGCGTTTCTCAGGACATTGACGGATGCGCATCTGGCTACGCCCTGATTTGTCCCGTCATTCCAGCTTGCGCTGGAATGACGGCAAGCCCCGCCCTACATCATCGTGTGGAATTGTCCGAATACGAACGTATGGGGCGCGACAAATAAAATTATCCCTGATGATTCACTGGTAATTGGCTCACCGAGGAAAAATTTGCGTATACTCACCGCCAAAGAAAGTGCGGCCATGCATTCAAGAAGACGGCACGCCATGTGGAAAATTTGCATCAGTATTTGAATCAGCTCGCAGGTTGTGACGGGCACAACCTGTAAATTCAGGGGGAATCAAATGGCAAAAAAACGCAACGCTTTCTACGCTCAATCCGGCGGCGTCACCGCCGTCATCAACGCTTCCGCCTGCGGCGTGATCGAAACCGCGCGGCAACACAAAGACAAAATCGGCAAGGTCTACGCCGGACGCAACGGCATCATCGGCGCGCTGACGGAAAACCTGATCGACACCTCGAAGGAATCCGCCGCCGCCATCGCCGCATTGCGCCATACGCCTGCCGGCGCGTTCGGTTCCTGCCGTTTCAAACTCAAGAGCCTGGAAGACAATCGCGCGCAATACGAACGCTTGATCGAGGTGTTCAAGGCGCACAACATCGGCTATTTCTTCTACAACGGCGGCGGCGATTCCGCCGATACCTGCCTCAAGGTTTCGCAGCTTTCGCAAAAACTCGGCTATCCCTTGCAGGCCATTCATGTGCCCAAGACGGTGGACAACGATCTGCCGATTACCGATTGCTGCCCCGGCTTCGGCTCGGTAGCGAAATACGTTGCGGTCTCCACGCGCGAAGCCAGTCTCGATGTCGCGTCGATGGCAAAAACCTCGACCAAGGTGTTTGTGCTGGAAGTGATGGGACGTCACGCCGGATGGATCGCGGCGGCGGGCGGACTGGCATCGGACAAAAATTGCGAGTTGCCCATCGTGATCCTGTTCCCCGAAATTCCGTTTGACCGCAAGGCCTTCCTCGCGCGCGTGGACGCAATGGTGAAAAAACACGGCTATTGCTCCATCGTCGTCTCCGAAGGCGTCAAGGGCGACGACGGCAAATTCCTCTCCGATCAAGGGCTGCGCGATGCCTTCGGTCACGCGCAACTCGGCGGTGTGGCGCCGGTCATCGCCAACATGGTGAAAGACGCGCTCGGTTACAAATTCCACTGGGCTGTCGCCGATTACCTGCAACGCGCCGCGCGCCATATCGCTTCAAAGACCGACGTCGATCAAGCCTACGCGCTGGGCAAGGCGGCGGTGGAACTGGCGCTCAAGGGCGAGAACTCGGTGATGCCCGCAATCCTGCGCACATCCGACAAGCCTTATCGCTGGAAAATGGGCGTCGCGCCGCTGTCCAAAGTCGCCAACGTGGAAAAGATGATGCCGCGCAATTTCATCAGCAAGGATGGTTTCGGCATCACCGAAAAGTGCCGCGCCTACCTTGCGCCCCTGATTCGCGGGGAAGACTATCCGCCCTACCGCGATGGATTGCCGCAGTATGTACAGTTGAAAAATGTTGCCGTGCCGAAGAAGTTGAATAATTTTGAAATCTAACCGTAGCACATAATTTCCAGGGAGATGAACAGATGTCCAACGTACTTGTTTTCACCTTGCTGTGCGCCGTCGCCGGTATTCTTTACGGCGTCTTTTCCACCCAATGGATTCTTGCCCGCCCTGCCGGCAATGAACGCATGCAGGCCATCGCTGCCGCGATCCAGGAAGGCGCAGCCGCTTATCTGAAACGTCAATATGTCACCATCGCCATCGTCGGCGTCGTGTTGGCAGTCGTGATTGGCATCTCTCTCGGCCTCCCCACCCTGTTCGGTTTCGTCATCGGTGCCGTTCTCTCCGGCGTCGCCGGTTTTATTGGCATGAATGTCTCGGTGCGCGCCAATGTGCGCACCGCCGAAGCCGCGCGCAGCAGCATGAGTCAGGCGATGGATGTGGCATTTCGTGGCGGCGCGATCACCGGCATGCTGGTGGTCGGCCTGGGTCTGCTGGGTGTGGCCGGTTATTACGCGCTGCTGCTGCAATTTGGCGTGGAAGGCGAGGCCGCCCTGCACGCGCTGGTTGGTCTCGCGTTCGGCTCGTCGCTGATTTCGATTTTCGCGCGTTTGGGCGGCGGCATTTTCACCAAGGGCGCGGACGTGGGCGCTGACCTGGTTGGCAAGGTGGAAGCCGGCATTCCCGAAGATGATCCGCGCAATCCGGCGGTGATTGCGGACAACGTGGGCGATAACGTCGGCGATTGCGCCGGCATGGCTGCCGACTTGTTCGAGACCTATGCCGTCACCGTCATCGCCACCATGCTGCTGGGCGGCTTGATGGCAGCCAGCGCAGGCGCAAACGCCGTGCTGTATCCGCTGGTGCTGGGCGGCGTGTCCATCCTCGCTTCCATCGTCGGCGCGTTCGTCGTCAAGGTAAAAGCGGGCGGCTCCATCATGGGCGCGCTGTACAAGGGCGTAATCGTGTCCGGCGTGATTGCCGCCATCGCGTTCTACTTCATCACCGACTCGATGATGGGCGACAACGCGCACGGCGCGATGAACCTGTACGTCTGCGCGCTGATTGGTCTGGTGCTGACTGGCGTGATCGTCTGGATTACCGAGTACTACACCGGCACGCAATACAAGCCGGTGCAGCACGTCGCGCAGGCATCGACGACCGGCCACGGCACCAACATCATTGCCGGTCTGGGCGTGTCGATGAAAGCCACCGCGCTGCCGGTGATTGCAGTGTGCGTCGCCATCTGGGCTGCGTTCGCGCTGGGTGATTTGTACGGCATTGCCATCGCCGCCACGTCGATGTTGTCGATGGCCGGCATGATCGTCGCGCTGGACGCCTTCGGCCCGATCACGGACAACGCTGGCGGCATCGCCGAAATGTCCGAACTGCCGCCGGAAGTGCGCAACATCACCGACCCGCTGGACGCGGTGGGCAACACCACCAAGGCCGTGACCAAAGGTTACGCGATCGGCTCGGCTGCGCTCGCAGCACTCGTCCTGTTCGCCGACTACACGCACAACCTGCAAGCGGCCAATCCGGGCACCGTGTTCACCTTCGATCTGTCCGACCACACCGTCATCATCGGCCTGCTGATCGGCGGCATGATTCCGTATTTGTTCGGCGCGATGGCGATGGAAGCGGTCGGACGCGCCGCAGGCGCAGTGGTGGAAGAAGTGCGCCGCCAGTTCCGCGACATCCCCGGCATCATGCAAGGCACC
>JAITMU010000222.1 GCA_031277195.1 Gallionellaceae bacterium
CAAACGTAACTTTAGCCGCGCCGCCGGTGGAACTCAACTTGAGTGATTGTTTTTAACGTGCTGAGGAGGGTCTTATGAAGCGCATTACCATTGTTTTGTTGGCCGCATTGTCGTTGAGCGTGCTGTCCGGCTGCAACACGGTTGCGGGAATTGGCAAGGATATGCAGAAAGCCGGTGAGAAGGTGGAGGGGGCGGCGGACAGGAAGTAATTTTGCGTTTCGATGCCGCTGTGGGATACCCATCCCCACCCTAACCCTCCCCTTGAAGGGGAGGGAATGGCAAGGGTGAGGCGCGGAAATCCTCCTCTTTCGCGGAAGTCCCCTCCCCTTCAAGGGGAGGGCTAGGGTGGGGATGGGTGTTCCTCATCTCCCACCCCAAAAAATCACAACGGCGCAAACCCCCCCGTCGCCGCGTCGTAATTCAGCAGCAATCCCTGCTCAATATCAAAATACCAGCCGTGCAATTCCAGCTCGCCTTTTTCCACGCGCTCGCGCACCCAGGGGAAGGTCATCAGGTTGCGCATGGAAACCAGAATCGAGCGTTGTTCGCAGTCGCGCAGCCGCGCTTCCGGTGTGGCGTTCGGCAGGTCGCGTTCCACGCCGATGCGGGCTTCTTCCGCCAGTTGCATCCAATCACCCACGAATGAATCTGCCGCGTTGTTGGTTTGCATCAGCGCGCGAATGCCGCCGCAGTGCGCATGGCCAAGCACGATGACGTGGCTGACGCCGAGTTTGCGCACGCCGAATTCCAGCGCCGCGCTGGTGCCGTGATAACCGCCGCCGCGTTCTTCCACGGGCGGAACCAGATTGGCGACGTTGCGGATGACGAACAGATCGCCCGGCGCGCAGTCCAGCACGATGGCGGGATCAACACGCGAATCGCAGCAGGCGACGACCAGAATGCGCGGCGTTTGCCCTTCCTCGACAAGCTGGCGATACAGCGCGTCGTCCTGGCTGAAATGGCGTTCGCGGAAACGCCGGAAGCCTTCGATGAGTTGTTGCGGCGCGGTGGTCATGCGCCTGTGAGCCGACGCAGGGCTTCGTTGTATTTGTCGGAGGTTTTTTGCAGCACGTCATCTGGAATCGCCGGTGCGGGCGGCTGCTTGTTCCAGCCGGACGCTTCCAGCCAGTCGCGCACGAACTGCTTGTCGTAGCTCGGCGGATTGCTGCCGACGCGGTATTCGTCCGCCGGCCAGAAGCGCGAGGAATCCGGCGTCAGCGCCTCGTCGATCAGATACAGCGTGCCAGCGTCGTCCACGCCGAATTCAAACTTGGTGTCGGCGATGATGATGCCGCGCGTGGCCGCGTAATCGGCGGCTTCGGTGTAGAGCGCCAGTGTGGCGCGTTTCACTTCGGCGGCGCGCGCAGCGCCCAGCAGCTTTTCCGCTTCCGCGTAGGAAATGTTCTCATCATGCTCGCCCACCGCCGCCTTGGTGGACGGCGTGAACAGCGGCTCCGGCAGCTTTTGCGCCTCCTGCAAACCGGACGGCAGTGCGATGCCGCAGACCGCGCCGGTTTTCCTGTAATCCTTCCAGCCCGAACCGACCAGGTAGCCGCGCACGATGGCTTCGATCGGCAGCGGCTTCAGTTTCCGCACGACAAAGGCGCGGCCTTTGACTTGCGCGCGCTCGGCGTCGGTCTTGACGACATCCTCCGGCGCGATGCCGGAAAGATGATTGGGGAGGATGTGACCGAGTTTGGCGAACCAGAAATTCGACAGCGCAGTCAGCACCTCGCCCTTGCCCGGCACCGGCGTCGGCAGAATCACATCGAACGCGGAAAGCCGGTCAGTCTGCACGATCAGCATGTGTTCAGCATCGACTTCATAGAGGTCGCGCACCTTGCCACGGTGCAGGAATTTGAGGCTGGGCAGGCTGGATTGAAGTAGAGCGTTACTCATCAAAATTACTCACTGGGTTGTGGGGGCAACGCTCCCTCTCCCTTGATGGGAGAGGGCTGGGGAGAGGGTGGGAGCTTCGCCAAGCCCCCTCTCCCCCACCCCTCTCCCACGAGGGGAGAGGGGCTTGATTGGGGTTACAACGTTGGCAACACCGTCGCCTTCACCCCTGCTGCCTGTTGTTCACGAAACGCGCGCAGTTTTTCGGCCAGTCCGGCGTCGTTCAATGCCAGCATAGCCACCGCGAACAAACCCGCATTCGCCGCGCCCGCTTCGCCGATGGCAAACGTCGCCACCGGAATGCCTTTGGGCATCTGCACGATGGACAGCAGCGAGTCCATTCCCTTCAGATATTTCGACGGAATCGGCACGCCCAGCACCGGCAGCGTGGTCTTGCCCGCAATCACGCCTGCCAGATGCGCCGCGCCGCCCGCGCCTGCGATGAAGCACCGCACGCCTTGCGCGGCCATGCTGGCGACGTATTCAAACAGCAGATCAGGCGAGCGGTGCGCCGAAATCGCGCGGGCATCGTAGCTCACGCCAAAATCCTGCAACTGCTGCGCCGCCTGTTTCATTACGTCCCAGTCGCTTGCGCTGCCCATTACGATGGAAACCTGCGGCGCGCTCATGCGCTTACGCTCCCTGATGGTAGCCGACCACGCGATCGACTTCGTTCTTCGAGCCGAGAATCACCGGCACGCGCTGGTGCAGTTCGTCCGGCTGAATGTCGAGTATGCGCTGGCGTCCGGTCGAGCTTGCGCCGCCGGCCTGTTCCACGATGAGCGACATCGGATTGGCTTCGTACAACAGGCGCAGCTTGCCCGCCTTGGCCGGATCCTTGGTGTCGAACGGATACATGAAAATGCCGCCGCGCGTCAGAATGCGATGCACTTCCGCCACCATCGAGGCGACCCAGCGCATGTTGAAATTCTTTTCGCGACCGCCTTCCTTGCCCTTGGTGCATTCCTCAACATACCGCTGCACCGGCGCTTCCCAGTAGCGGCGGTTGGACATGTTGATGGCAAATTCCGAGGTGTCGGCGGGAATCTTCATCTGCGGGTGCGTCAGGATGAATTCGCCGATGTCGCGATCCAGCGTGAAGCCATCGACGCCGTGGCCGGTGGTCAGCACCAGCATGGTCGAAGGGCCATACAGCGCATAACCGGCGCACACCTGCTTCGCGCCCGGTTGCAGAAAATCCTTTTCGGTCGGATTGCTCACGCCATCGGGGCAACGCAGAATGGAGAAAATCGTGCCGACGGAAATGTTCACGTCGATGTTGGAGGAGCCGTCCAGCGGATCGAAGGTCAGCAGGTATTTGCCGCGCGGATATTTCGCCGGAATCGGATAAATCTCATCCATTTCCTCGGAAGCCATCGCCGCCAGATGCCCGCCCCATTCGGTGGACTGCATGAAGATGTCGTTGGTGATCACGTCCAGCTTTTTCTGCGTCTCGCCCTGCACGTTCTCGCTGCCCGCGCTGCCCAGCACGCCGATCAAATCGCCCTTGTTGACCGCGTGGGCGATCTGCTTGCAGGCGGAGATGATGTCGGACAGCAATCCGGTGAAATCGCCGGACGCGCCCATGTGGCGTTGCTCCTCGATGATGAACTGAATCAGACTCTTGCTCATGCTTTCCCTCTCCTGGATTTATTGATTGAATGCGGTAACGGACGGATTTTACCTGTTTTCGTTGTGTTACTGGTAGCGTAGGGCGGGGCTTGCCCCGCGCTGTTGAGAATTTCAAGGTTCGCCCCGCGCGGGGCGAGCCCCGCCCTACGCATCCTCTACCCGTCATTCCAGCGGAAGCTGGAATGACGCCCCGCGCGCCGTGTATCATTTCCGGCTCAAATTTCCCCAATCCGGATGATGAAACGCTGCAAGTGGGCTTTGTTGTCTCTGCTGTTTTTCTGCGCGCCCGCCGCTGCCGACGGCGAGCCGCTGCCCTGGGGCGGCGTCGCCAGTCTGGCGACCTGCAATCTTGCGGCAGGCTCGGTCTGGACGGCGTATGAAGGCGGCAACGATTGCCTGCGTTATTTCACGGGCGGCAAGATAGATGACGCCGCCATCGTCATCGTCGTCCTGCGCGGCGACTACGATCCCTGGGTGAAGCGCCCGCCCGATCAAATTCCGCTGAATACGTTTGCGGAGCAAACCCTCGTCGCGGGCCGGCTGGCCGAGAAGGCCGGTTTTCCGGTGATCGTGCTGGCGCGACCGGGGACGTTCGGCTCCACCGGCGATCATCTGCGCCGTCGCCAGCCCGAGGAATTTCTCGCGCTCCAGAGCGCGCTGCGCAATATCCGCGCGCGGCATCGCATTGGTCGCTTCGTCCTGTTCGGACACAGCGGGGGCGCGACGGCAGTGGCGGCGTTGCTGACGATGGGGCGCAACGATGTTGCGTGCGCGGTGATGACGTCCGGCGCATACGGCTTGCTGGAACGCGCGGAAATGCTGCGCCGCGCGCGCGGCGAAAAATCCAGTCCCGGCACGGACACGACCGGATTGCGCGATCCCTACGATCCGCTCGACCACGTGGACGGCATCGTGCAAGCGCCTGAGCGGCGCATCATTCTCATCGGCGATTCGCGCGATCAGGTCACGCCTTATGTGTTGCAAGAGCGCTTCCATCAAGCGTTGAAAGCCGCAGGTCATTCGGCCGCTTTGCTGGAGCGGGAAGCGCGCGAGCCGCGGTATCACAGCCTCAAGGACGAGGTGGGTCTGCATGAAGCGGCGGCGTGCGCGCGGGCGGTCAGTCCGTAGCTGTCAGCCACCCGCCGCCCGCTTTCTGATAATCTTGCACACTTCCTTCTCCGGCTGATCCGCTCATGCACGGCTATCTGAAACGCATCCTCACCGCCCGCGTCTATGACGTGGCCATCGAAAGCGCGCTGGAAGCAGCGCCCGGTTTGTCCGCGCGCACCGGCAACCGCATCCTGCTGAAACGCGAGGACACGCAGCCGGTGTTCTCGTTCAAGCTGCGCGGCGCGTACAACAAGATGGCGCACCTCACGCCGGCACAACTCAAGCGCGGCGTCATCACCGCGTCCGCGGGCAATCACGCGCAGGGCGTGGCGTTTTCCGCGCACCTGATGAAATGCAAGGCCGTCATCGTGGTGCCGACGACCACGCCACAGGTGAAGATCGACGCGATCAAGCATTTTGGCCAGCGCGCGGTCGAGGTGGTGCTGCACGGCAGTTCTTATTCCGACGCTTATCAGCACGCGCTGGCGCTGGAGAAAAAAAACCGGCTGACGTTTGTGCATCCCTTCGACGACCCCGACGTCATCGCCGGGCAAGGCACCATCGCAATGGAAATCCTGCGCCAGCATCAAGCGCCGATCCACGCGATTTTTTGCACCATCGGCGGCGGCGGATTGATCTCCGGCGTGGCCGCTTACGTCAAACAGGTGCGGCCTGACATCAAAGTGATCGGCGTGCAAACCGTGGATTCCGACGCGATGGCGCGCTCGCTGAAAGCCAGGCGGCGCGTGACGCTGAACGACGTCGGCCTGTTTTGCGACGGCTCCGCCGTCAAGCTCGTCGGCGAAGAAACCTTCCGCCTGTGCCGCAAGTTGGTGGACGACATCGTGCTGGTGGACACCGATGCCGTGTGCGCCGCGATCAAGGACGTGTTTCTCGATACCCGCGCCGTGCTCGAACCCTCCGGCGCGCTCGCCGTCGCGGGCGCGAAACTCTACGCGCGCCGCGAAAAACTCAAAGGCGAAACGCTGGTGCCGATCTGCAGCGGCGCGAACATGAATTTCGACCGCCTGCATTTCGTCGCCGAACGCGCCGAAGTCGGCGAACAGCGCGAAGCCCTGCTCGCCGTCACCGTGCCGGAAGAACGCGGCAGCTTCCGCAAATTCTGCTCGCTGGTCGGCAACCGCAACATCACCGAATTCAACTACCGCTACGCCGACCCCAAGGCCGCACAAGTGTTCGTCGGCGTGCAAGTGCGCGACCCGCAAGAGACCGTCAAACTCGTCGCCTCGCTGGAAAAACACGGACTGAAAACGCTGGACCTCACCGACAACGAAATGGCCAAGCTGCACCTGCGCCATCTGGTCGGCGGCCACGCGCCCGCAGCGGAACACGAAATCCTGTTCCGCTTCGAATTCCCCGAACGCCCCGGCGCGCTGATGAACTTTCTCGACAGCATGAACCCCGGCTGGAACATCAGCCTGTTCCACTACCGCAACCACGGCTCGGATTCCGGCCGCGTGCTGGTCGGACTGCAAGTGCCGAAGCAGGACAAAAAAGCGCTCAAAGCATTCCTCGACGGACTCGGCTATCCCTATTGGGACGAAAGCGAGAATCCGGCGTACAAATTGTTTCTGGGGTAGGGCGGGGCAAACCTCATCAAGCATTGTAGGCTGGGTGGAGCGCAGCGATACCCAGCATGATTGCCGCAAAGCTGGGATTGCGCTTCGCTTCATCCCAGCCTGCGGTTTCCGTCATTCCAGCGAACGCTGGAATCCAGCAAGAAATCCATCCCGCGTAGCGGACAAAACCGGTGTTGTCTGGCTGCGCCAGATATTTTTAATCCGGCTGG
>JAITMU010000226.1 GCA_031277195.1 Gallionellaceae bacterium
AGCGGGTTGATCAAAATCTTCCGGCGTAGCCGGACGATGGGTTTGTCCGCTACGCGGGGTGTTTGTTTTTTGCTGGATTCCAGCTTTCGCTGGAATGACGGGGAGATTAATTCCCTCTCCCCGCTTGCGGGGAGAGGGAGTTTTGTCGGTTGGCAACGTGAGATACCGTGATTACGCCACGGATGACGCACAACATAATAATTAATCATTTCGTCATGTGCGAAATGAAGGTTTAACCAAAAAAAGGGGAACCATGCAGTCGCTCCATTTCAAGAATAACGCCGATTTTTCCGATGGGGATAATGAGATGTTGGCGTCGGCGGAGATTGCGCCGAGCAAAAAACCTTGTCCGCAGGCGGTGACGCGAAAAATAAAAAGTTCGATTTCTGATCGCCATGTGTCGCCGGTGCTGCGGGCGCTGCCAGCGGCGCGGTTGCAGATGGGGACGTTGACGGGCGTCAAGGCGAAAATTTACAACCAGTTGTGGCGATCCATTGCGGAGGGGCGGGTCAAGCCGGGGACGAAGTTGCAGGAGAGGCTGATCCGGGAGCAGATGGATGTCAGCCGGATGCTGGTCATCAGCGTGTTTCAGCAGATGGCGGCGGAGGGCATTGTGGTGTTTCCGATGAACAAGTCGCCCTACGTTGCGAGGCCGTCGCCCCGTGAGGCGCAGGATGTGCTGACGGCGCTGGATTTGAACATGGCGCATGTGATTTGGGAATTGTCCGCGCAGTCGCGGCAGATTCCAGAGGAGCAACGCGACTGGATTGATCGGCATTTGCGGATGATGACGGATGATTTGCCGACGGCGCATTTGCTGGAGTCGGAGTTGTTGATTCTGCTGGCGGTGGTTTGTGGCAATGTTCTGCTCACCGAACAGGTGACTCGCGCGGTGGTGTTGCGGACGTTATCGTTGAAGTTGTACAGCGAGTTCCCGCCGAAGTCTTGGTCGTTTGCGTCCTGGCGAAGTTTGGTCGACGCGATTTTCGCGCACCAGCCTGAGGTGGCGCTGCGGGAATATGAGGCACGGTCGCTTGAGTTGCGGCGCAGTATGCGGTTTGGGATGAGCTATCAGGAGTATCAGGATATTGCGCGCTCGTTTGAAACGGTGCCGAGGGGATTCGGCAGGCTGGGTGGAGCGTAGCGATACCCAGCAAGTTGGCGAGACCGAGCGTGCTGGGTATCGCCTGCGGCTCCACCCAGCCTACGACCCGATCGTCATTCCAGCGAAAGCTGGAATGACGAGAAATAATTATTCCTTCCCCCGTTCACGGGGGAAGGGTAGGATGGGGGGGTTATTTCCTCCACCCTCGCACGCGGAGGCGAGGACGGAACAGGTTTTCTAATTTCACTCAGGAAAAACACATGAGACATTACACACAAGCGATGATCTGCGTCGTTGCGCTTCTCACCCTTGCGGGCTGCACGACGACGACGAAGCATTACGATTGGGCGGAGGCGTCCAGTCCGGCGCGTCCGGCAAAACCCGCGCAGACGGTTGAGCCGCAACAGGTGGCGCTGGTTGAGGATTTCGCCGTCAACGCGGGCGACCGCATTTATTTCGACACGGATAAATCCGTGCTGCGCCCCGACGCGAAGGACACGCTGGATCGCCAAATCGAATGGCTGACGCGCCATCCAGATGTGGCGGTGCGTCTGGAAGGCAATGCGGACGAGCGCGGCTCGGATGCGTACAACTACGCCCTCGGCGAACGCCGCGCGCAAGCGGCGCGGGATTATCTGGTGGCGAACGGTATCTCCGCAACGCGGATTACCTCGGTTTCGTATGGCAAAACGCAGCCAATCGAATCTGGCCGCAGCGCGGAATCACTGGCGCGCAACCGGAATGTGCGGGTGATATTGGGGCAGTGAGGGTGTAGGCTGGGTTGACCCCCGAAACGCTTTTGATCGGGGGGAAACCCAGCAATACCGCACGGTTCGCTGTGCTGGGTATCGCCTGCGGCTCAACCCAGCCTACGGGTTATTGATTCACAAGAACAATTTCAACGCGGTGATTGATACCGCTGTCGAGGCAGTGACGGCGGCAAGCGTCAGACCGACGTGCCAGCGGATTTGTTCGTTCATCCGCGCGAGCATGTCCGAGCGTAATTGATGCCCGTCCTCTTTGGTCATCAGCCGATCCAGTAAAGTCTTTTCCATCTTGCTCTGATTCTCCGAAACATCAAACAGAATCGCCCGTTCAATCTTTCTCGCCTTGCTCGGTTCAATTCCCGCGTCGGCAAGGGCTTCGTAGATGTGCAGGGTTGCGTCGGTCATGGCCATGAGTGTACTCCTAAGTGGGGTGGATGGACACTCAGCGTGGCATGAATGGCGGAGGGGGAATAGCTATCTAATCGGATAGGGTATCTCGGTTTGAAATTTTCGATCTATCCCGTCGTTACTCCGTCATTCCAGCGAATGCTGGAATCCAGCGCATTTATCAAAATATTTCCGGCATAGCCGGACGACAAGGTTTTGTCCGCTACGCGGAGTGTATGTTCTTGCTGGATTCCAGCTTTCGCTGGAATGACGCGGGAGGTGGCAAGGGAATTCGTCAAAAATTTCAAACGTGAGACACGACTAATCGGACAGGGTGAGTGAGGGCATGAGCGAAAAACGCTATACTACGCAGGATTCGCGCTCGTAGCTCAGTTGGATAGAGTATTGGTTTCCGAAGCCAAGGGTCGTGGGTTCGACTCCCGCCGAGCGCGCCAGAACCTTTCCGTGTCGGATAAGTCTATCCGGCACTGTCATTCAAGGAACCGCGCCATGCAACAATGCTCCATTTGTCATACCGAAGTCGCCGATGATGTCATTTCCTGTCCGACCTGTGGCGCGATGCGCATCACCAGCCTGTCGCCTGCCGGTGCGATTGTGGGGTGGGCGAGCGCGGCGGTGGCGGTTTGCACGGTGTGTTTGTGGTCGGGCGTGGTCGTGCTGCCGTTGATGGGTATCAGCTTGAGCGGATTCCCCTGGCTGGCGCTGGCGGTGGGCACGGTGCTGTCCGTCGGTTTGTTGTGGTACGCGCGTTCGACGCGACGACCCCGCTGGATTCCGCGCTGACGCGAGCGGGTGGAATCAGCCGGTGATGAACATGGCGTCCTCCACGATGAAAAAATTCCTGTTTGCATTGCTGTTGCTGCCCGCTTGCGCGCTGGCGGCGGATTTGCCCGCGAGCGCGCAGGCGGACGCGGATTTTCTCGCGGTGCGCGAGGCTTTCCGTGTTGGCGATGCCGTTCGTTTTGAAGCCGCCGCCGCGCGGCTGGGCAATTCTCCGCTTGAGCCTTACGTCGCTTACTACCGTTTGCGCATGAATCTGGACACGGCGAGCCCGGCTGTCGTGCGGGCGTTTCTCGCGCGACCTGACGACACGCCGGTGATCGACCGTCTGCGCGGGGAATGGCTGAAGCTGCTCGGCAAGCGCGAGCAATGGGATCTTTTCCAGGACGAATATCCGCGCCTGCAAACCGGCGACACGGAACTGGCGTGCTATGCGATGCAGATGCGCGGCATGAAAGAGCCTGCTGTGATGATGGATGCGCGCAAGCTGTGGCTGTCCAGCGGCAAGGAGCAGCCGGAGAGTTGCAATCCGCCATTCGACGCCGCGCGCGCGGTTGGCGTCATCACGGATGCCGACGTGTGGCAGCGGGTGCGTCTGGCGCTGGAAGCGGGCGGCACCGGCTTTGCCGCGCGACTGGCGCTGCGCTTGCCGCCGGACTACGCGCTGCGCCCCGCTTCATTGACGGCGGCGGCAGCCAATCCGGGCAAATACCTCGCCAAAGCCAAACTGGAGCGCGCCAGCACGGGGCAGCGCATGGTGGCGTTGTTTGCCTTGCGCGGTTTGTCCAGGCGCGACCCGGATGCGGCGCATGATCGCTGGAAAAAAATCGAGCAGAATTTCACGCCGGATGAGCGTCGCTATTTTTATGGCTGGCTCGGCCACGACGCAGCGCGCAAACTGAACGGGCGCGCGCTGGAATGGTATGTCAAGGCGGGCGATGCGCCGCTGAACGATCAACAACTGACCTGGCGCGCGCGCGCCGCGTTGCGCGTGCTGGACTGGTCGGGGGTGCTGGCCGCCATCGAACAGATGCAGCCTCAGCAACAGCAGGAGGATGTCTGGCGCTATTGGCGCGGACGCGCGTTGCGCGCGCTGGCGTATTACCCCGAAGCGAATGCGGAGTTTGAATCGTTGCGCGGCAATTACGGTTTTTATGGTTTGCTCGCTGCGGATGAACGAGGCGATCCGCCGATGAGCGCGCTGGAGGCGGGTTATCAGCCCGGCGAAGACGAGTTGAATGACATGCTCGCGCGTCCGCCAACGCAGCGCACGCTGGCGCTGTATCGCATGGATCTGCGCACCGAGGCATTCAAGGAATGGGCTTGGGAAGTGCGCAACTTCAACGACAAGCAGTTGCTCGCCGCCGCCGAAATCGCGCGGCGCAGCGGCATGTATGACCGCGCCATCAACACCGCCGAGCGCACCATGCAGTTGCATGATTTCAGTCTGCGCTATCTGTCGCCGTATCGCGATGAACTGCGTGAACACGTTCAGCGTTACGATCTGGAAGAAGCCTGGGTGTATGGCCTGATGCGGCAGGAAAGCCGCTTTGTGGCGAAGGCCAAATCCAGGGTTGGCGCGGCGGGCATCATGCAGGTGATGCCGGCGACGGCGAAGTGGGTGGCGAAGCGTTTGGGCATGAAAGATTATCGCCATGCGCTGATACACGAAGTGGACACCAATTTGAAACTGGGCACGTATTACATGAAAACCACGCTGGGCTGGTTTGACGGCAACGCCGCGCTGGCGTCTGCCGCCTACAACGCCGGCCCCGGACGCGCGCGCCAGTGGCGCGGCGACATCCCGCTCGAAGGCGCGATTTACGTCGAGACCATTCCGTTTGACGAGACGCGCGATTACGTCAAAAAAGTGATGAGCAACACCGTGTATTACGCGCAACTGTTCGGCCAGCCGCAGCAATCGCTCAAGCGACGCCTCGGCACCATCGCCGCAAAAGATGCGGTCAATCAACTGCCGATTCCAGATGAGCGGTAACGAATTGCTGATGAGAATGATGGAAGGTCTATCGGGATGTTCCCCTCTTCTCTTGTGGCTGCGGAAGGGTCGCTGCGAAGCAGCGGGGTACCCACCGGCTACTCCTTGCGGGTGGAGAGGGGTAGGGGAGAGGGGGGCGAAATGAAAGCGCGTCGCAGCGCGCAAAATATCACCCTCTCCCCAACCCTCTCCCATCAAGGGAGAGGGAGTGCTTCAGCGGGAGCAACAGCAGGCCTATCGGGATTTTCCCCTCTCCCCTCGTGGGAGAGGGGTAGGGGAGAGGGGGGCGAAATGAAAGCGTGTCGCAGCGCACAAAATATCACCCTCTCCCCAACCCTCTCCCATCAAGGGAGAGGGAGTACCTCTGCGGGAACGACGGCAGGACAGGCAAATGGATAACTTCAAACTCTATTGCGTCGGTGGCGCGGTGCGCGACCGCTTGCTTGGTTTGCCGGTGCGCGACCGTGATTGGGTCGTGGTCGGCGCCACGCCGGAAGCGATGGTGGCGCGCGGCTTTCGTCCGGTGGGCAAGGACTTTCCGGTGTTCCTGCATCCCGAAACACACGAGGAATACGCGCTGGCGCGCACCGAGCGCAAGAGCGCGCCGGGCTATCGCGGCTTTGTCATTCACGCCGCGCCGGATGTCACGCTGGAACAGGATTTATCGCGGCGCGATTTCACCATCAACGCCATCGCCGAAGATGCGCGCGGCGAATTGATCGATCCCTACAACGGCGTCGCCGACTTGCGCGCTGGCGTATTGCGTCACGTCAGCGCGGCATTTGCGGAAGACCCGGT
>JAITMU010000050.1 GCA_031277195.1 Gallionellaceae bacterium
CCCACCCTAACCCTCCCCTTGAAGGGGAGGGGACTTCCGCGGCCTTGCCTTTCCCATTCCCTCCCCTTCAAGGGGAGGGTTAGGGTGGGGATGGGTATCCGCCACGCCCCAAACCACCGTCCTTAAAACTCCATCGGATCCACATCCAGCGACCAACGTAATTTCTGCGCTGGCAGCGTATCCAGCACACCTTTCCAGATTCGCAAAAATTGCTGCAAAGTTTTGCGCGAGTCGGATTGCACCAGCAACTGCGCGCGGCTGTGATTGGCGCGGCGCGGCATGGCGGCGGGAACCACGCCGTACACTTCGACCTGCGATTCCTGTGCCTGTGCCGCCTCGCGCGCGCGGCGCAGGAAATCGTAAACCGCGCCTTCCTCGCGTCCTTCAGCAGACAGCAACGCCTGATAAACAAACGGCGGGAACCCCGCAATCCGGCGTTCCGCCAGCAGCATCTCCGCCCATGCGTCGTAATCGTGCTCGCGCAACGCGCGAAACAGCGGATGATCGGGAAACGCCGTTTGAATCACCACCTCGCCCGGTTTACCGGCGCGACCGGCGCGACCCGCCACCTGCGCGAGCTGCGCGTACAGTTTTTCCGAGGCGCGAAAATCGGCGCTGTAAAGCGCACCGTCGGGATTCAACACGCCCACCAGCGTCAGATTGGGAAAGTCATGTCCTTTCGCCAGAATCTGCGTCCCCACCAGAATATCCACCGCATCCTCCTGAATGCGGCGACGCATGGCGTTCCACGCGCCCTTGTTGCGCGTGCTGTCGCGATCCACACGCAGGATGCGCGCGGCGGGGAAGCGTTCCTGCAGGGCATTTTCGACGCGCTGGGTGCCGACGCCAACGGGTTGCAAATCCGCGTTGCCGCAATTCGGACAGGCGAGCGGCACGCGCTCCTGATGACCGCAATGATGGCAGCGCAGGCAACGGTCGCGCAGATGCAACACCAGTTTCCCCGCGCAGTTCGGACAGCCGGACAGCCAGCCGCAAGCGCCGCACATCAGCACCGGCGCATAACCGCGCCGGTTGATGAACACCAGACTTTGCTCGCCGCGCGCCAGCCGTTGCGCCAGCGCGGCAGCCAACGGTTCGCCGATGCCATCGACGGACGCTTCTTTCCGGACATCAATGCAGCGCACCTGTGGCAGTCGCGCATCCGCCTGTGCGCGTCGTTTCAGGCGAAGTAAGTGATAACGTCCATTCTGCGCGTTATGGTAACTTTCCAGCGACGGCGTGGCCGAACCCAGCAACACCGGCACGTTGCGCTGGCGGGCGCGGAACACTGCAACATCGCGCGCCGAATAGCGCAGGCTGTCCTGCTGTTTGAATGAAGCGTCGTGTTCCTCATCCACGATCAGTAACGCCAGTTTCGGCAACGGCGTGAACACCGCCAGTCGCGTGCCGATCACGATGCGCGCATGGCCTGATTGCGCGCGCAGCCAGTTCTGCGCGCGTTCGCCGTCGGCGAGTCCGCTGTGCAGACTGACCAGTTCGGCGTCGGGAAAACGGTTGCGGAAATAACCCTCCAGTTGTGGCGTCAGATTGATTTCCGGCACCAACAGCAACACCTGACCGCCCTGCTGCAAAACGCGATGCATCAGATGCACATAAACTTCGGTCTTGCCGCTGCCGGTGACGCCGTGCAGCAGGAAGCAGCCGTAGCCTTGCGACTGCGCGACGGCTTCCACGGCTTGATGCTGTTCGTCGGTGAGCGTGTGCGCGTTGTCGAAACTGATTGCGCGTGACGGCTCGACTTCTTCGCGCGGTTCCACCCAACCGGCCTGCAACAATGCCGCCAACGCCGCAGGCGCGCTCGGCGACAACGCCCGCAATTGCGACGCGCTCAACGTGCTTTGCCGGAGCGCGTCGAGCAGGCGGCGCTGCACGATTTTGCGTTTGGGAAGTTGCGCCAGATCGAGCGCGCGACCTGCTGCGCTCAACGCATAGCTGGTGTCCTGCTTGAACGTGATCCGCTCTGGCGCGCGCAGCCGCGTCGGCAATGCCGACAGTACGGTCTGCCCGAGCGGGTAATGGTAGTAATCACTGCAAAATCGCAACAGCGCCAACAACTCGTCGGACAACGGCGGCACATCGTCCAGCGCCGCCACAATCGGCTTGATGCGTTCCGCCGCCAACGTCGTGTCGTCCGCGCATTCCAGCACCACGCCAACCACCTGCTTGCGCCCGAACGGCACCAGCACACGCTGTCCCGGTGCGGCAGACAGGCCTGGCGGCAATGTGTAATCGAACAGAGTCGATAGAGGCACATCCAGCGCAACGCGGACTATCGACATTTGGCAGGTCTTCCTGAATTTTTTCTGCAAATCAACGCTAACTGATTGGAGCTGGTTGCGTATTTTCTGTTGTCCACAATTTCTGTGGAAAACGGTGTGAATAACAATGTAACAGTATCGCTAAGTGCTAATTGATATATGGTTTTGTCAGATTGCTTATTTCTTGCGCTTTTATTTTTACGATAAATAACAATGGATTAAACGCATTTCCCTGCATTCATTACGGTTTCTTCCTTGCCATATTGATGTAAAAGAAAATTGTGTATAACCAAATTCTATTGTTTATAAAAAGCGGACGCTCACCCTCACGTCAACCGCCGTCATTCCAGCGCAAGCTGGAATCCAGTTGGAGAAAAAAACCGCGCAGCGGACAAAATCTTATCGCCCGGCTACGCCGGAATTGTTTGATAAACTGGATTCCAGCTTGCGCTGGAATGACGGGGATAACGACGGAATAGATCAAAAATTTCAATTGAGACGCTACCCGCTCACCCTCACGCCAACCGCCATTCCACACGTTCTCCCGCCCGTAGCGGCGCCAAACGCGACCCGCCAAACGCCATCTCATCCGGCGCAATCCAGGCCTCGCGCACCAGCGTGATGCGCTGCGTGTTGCGCGGTAATCGGTAGAAATCCGCGCCGTAAAAACTGGCGAATCCCTCCAGCTTGTCCAACGCGCCCGCCTGCTCGAACGCTTCAGCATAAAGCTCAATGCCCGCATGAGCGGTATAGCAACCCGCACAGCCACAGGCCGCCTCTTTCGCATACCGCGCGTGGGGCGCGCTGTCGGTGCCGAGGAAAAACTTCGGGCTGCCGCTGACGGCGGCTTGCACCAGCGCCTGCCGGTGAATTTCGCGCTTCAGCACTGGCAAACAGTAATAGTGCGGACGCAAACCGCCGGTGAACATGGCGTTGCGGTTGTACAGTAAATGATGCGCCGTCATCGTGGCGGCGACGGTATCCGGCGCATCAGCCACAAACTGCGCCGCATCGCGTGTGGTGATGTGCTCAAACACCACGCGCAACGCCGGCAGATCGCGCAGCAGCGGCTGCAACACACGCTCGATAAACACCGCCTCGCGGTCGAACACATCTACTGCCGGATCGGTAACTTCGCCATGCACCAGCAACGGCATCCCCACGCGCTGCATTTCCTCCAGCACGGCATAGGTTTTGCGCAAGTCCGTCACACCCGCGTCGGAATTGGTCGTCGCCCCCGCTGGGTAGAGCTTCACCGCATGTACAACACCGCTCTCCCGCGCCTGACAGATTTCCTCCGCTGGCGTGTTGTCGGTGAGATACAACGTCATCAATGGCTGAAAATCCGACCCCGCAGGCCGCGCGGCAAGGATGCGCTCACAGTAAGCAAGCGCGCGCACCACCGTGGTCACCGGCGGGCGCAGATTCGGCATGACGATGGCACGGGCAAAACGCCGCGCAGTGTCCGGCAACACCGACTGCATCTCCGCGCCATCACGCAAATGCAGGTGCCAGTCGTCGGGACGGGTGAGGGTGAGTTTCATGGTGGGCATTTTAATATGATGCGCGCTTGTCCGCTTGACCTTGGCTGGCTCGCTTGCATTGCACGGAACCGGATAAATGCAGGGAAGGAACGACCAGCGGAGAAACTCAAGTCAGTACGCTGTTTTCCTGATTCCACAACGATTCCCTTTCTTGTCTTCAATAATGATTGTATCGATACCGGAGTGGGGGTAACTTTAGGGGTAACTGGTTTACCTCAAAACGGAATGATCCGCATGTTGTTGACCGATGCTTCGATCCGCCACATCAAGCCCGCCACCAAGTCTGTAAAGCTGTATGACAAGGACGGTTTATATCTGCTGGCCAATCCCAATGGCGCAAAATGGTGGCGGTTCAAATATCGCTTCGATGGGAAGGAAAAACTGCTATCTCTCGGCGTCTATCCTGATGTTGGGCTGAAATGCGCCCGCCAACGCCGGGACGAAGCGCGCAGACTGCTGGCACAAGGCATTGACCCCGCCGCGAACCGCAAAGCCGAAAAACACGCGGCGGCACAACGCGCCGCCCACAGCTTTGAAGCCACCGCGATGGAATGGCTGGCCAAGCATGAGCCCCGATGGTCAAAAGCGCATACGCACAAAATCCTTTCCCGATTGGCAAGAAATGTTTTTCCGTGGATCGGCGACAAGCCCATCACAGCAATCACGCCGCCTGATGTGCTCTCCGTATTGCGCAAAATCGAATCGCGCAACGCCATCGAAACCGCGCACCGCGTGTTGCAATATTGCACGCAGATTTTCCGTTACGCCATCGCAACAGGCAGGACAAAACACAATCCGGCGTCCGATTTGAAAGAGGCGCTGCCTCCGGCGCAAAGGACGCACTTTGCCGCCATCACCCATCCGGCGCGGCTAGGCCAGTTATTGCGCGCCATTGACGACTACCCTGGATATTTCGTCACACAATGCGCATTGCGCCTCGCCCCGCTATTGTTTGTCCGCCCCGGCGAACTACGCCGAGCAGCATGGGATGAAATCAATCTCGATAAGGCCGAGTGGCGCTACCTCGTCACAAAAACTCAAACCGAACATCTCGTTCCCCTGGCGCGACAAGCTGTGACCATTCTCCAAAAACTGCACGAAACCACCGGAAGCAGGCATTTTGTATTTCCCTGCGTCCGCTCAAGCGAAAAACCACTAAGTGAAAACGCGCTTGGAAACGCTCTGAAAAAAATCGGCTTTGGAAACGAACAAAATGTTCACGGCTTTCGCGCTACCGCAAGGACATTGCTGGACGAAGAACTCGGCATACGCCCGGATTACATCGAACATCAGCTTGCCCACACCGTGCGCGACCCAAACGGACGCGCCTATAACCGCACAGCGCATCTCGCCGAACGCCAGAAGATGATGCAGCAATGGGCGGATTATCTGGATGGGCTCAAAACGGCATGATCGTAGCAGCTTCAGGCTTCAAACTCGTCCCGGCCAAGCCGACATTAGACCGTTTCATAGCACAATAATCCGGGGGTAACTTTGGGGGTAATCGCAAACACTGCGACCGTCCGAACGCCGTATTTGCCGAAGTTGTAGCGCGTTATGTGAGGCCTGTCACGGCCCCGGTTCCAAGCACGTTGAAGACGCGTCGAACCGCAACAATCTGGTTGGCTTCACTCGTGAGTGGGGTACGCCGGTTGAAACCCAACAAGG
>JAITMU010000051.1 GCA_031277195.1 Gallionellaceae bacterium
CGCGGAAGCGCGGCATCAAGCCCATCATCGGTTGCGATTTTTTTGTCAGCAATCCATCCGAGCGCGAGCAGCCGTATCGCTTGCTGTTGCTGTGCCAATCCCACGCCAGTTATCTGAAATTGTGCGATTTGTTGACGCGCGCCTACCGCGAGAATCAGCATCGCGGCCATCCTGAAATTCGCCGTGAATGGTTGCGCGAAGGCACGGATGGGCTGATCGCCTTGTCCGGCGCGCAGTTGGGCGATGTGGGCGCGGCGTTGATGAATGGCAATCAGGCGGCGGCGAAAAAAATCGCGCAGGAATACGCTGGTCTGTTTCCCTCACGCTTTTATCTGGAAATGCAACGCAGCGGCCAGCCGCGCGAGGAAACGCATGTGCGTGAGACGGTGCGGCTGGCTGCGGAACTCGGCTTGCCGGTGGTGGCGACGCATCCGGTGCAGTTTCTCTCGCCCGACGATTTCAAGGCGCACGAAGCGCGCGTCTGCATTTCCGAAGGCTATATGCTGAACGACAAACGTCGCCCGCGCGTGTTCACGCCGCAGCAGTATTTCAAGACGCAGGCCGAGATGGTGGAGCTGTTCGCCGATTTGCCGGAGGCGTTGCAGAACAGCGTGGAAATTGCGAAACGCTGCAATCTCACGCTGAAACTCGGCAAAGCGCATTTGCCCGATTTCCCCACACCGAACGGTGAAAGTCTGGATGATTTTCTCCGCGCGGAATCTGCGCGCGGTTTGCAGGCGCGCATGTTGACGCTGTTCCCTGACGAACAGGAACGCGCGGCAAAAATGCCGGAATACGCGGCGCGGCTCGAATTCGAAATCGAAACTATCATCAAGATGGGTTTCCCCGGCTACTTTTTGATCGTGGCCGATTTCATCCGCTGGGCGAAAAACAATGGCGTGCCGGTCGGCCCTGGTCGCGGCTCCGGCGCGGGGTCGCTGGTGGCGTACAGCCTTGGCATCACCGATCTCGATCCGCTGCGCTATGACTTGCTGTTCGAGCGTTTCCTGAATCCAGAGCGCGTGTCGATGCCCGACTTCGATGTGGATTTTTGCCAGGATGGGCGCGAGCGTGTGATCCAGTATGTGCGCAATAAATACGGTGAGAATTGCGTGTCGCAGATCGCCACCTTCGGCACGATGGCATCCAAGGCGGTAATCCGCGATGTCGGGCGCGTGATGGAAATTCCTTATGTCGTGTGCGACCGGCTGTCGAAGCTGGTGCCAAAGGAACAGGACAGCCCTACGCCTGTGTCGTTGCGACGTGCGCGTGAACTTGAGCCGGAATTCAACGCGGTAATCGCCAACGAAGAAGGCGTGGAGGAGTTGATTGAACTTGCCGAGCCGCTGGAAGATTTGACGCGCAACGTCGGCATGCATGCGGGCGGCGTGTTGATCGCGCCGGGCAAGCTGACGGATTTTTGTCCGCTGTATTACGCCGAGGGTAACAGCAGTTCGGTGAGCCAGTTCGACAAGGACGACGTGGAATGCGCCGGTCTGGTGAAGTTCGACTTTCTTGGGCTGCGCAACCTCACTATTCTTGATTGGGCTGTACGTTATGTACGCCAATCAAACGAAAATATGCGCGACTTCGACATCATGTCTTTGCCGCTGGACGATATCGCCACATACAAGCTGTTGTGTGAAGCCAATACTACGGCGGTATTCCAGTTGGAATCACGCGGCATGAAAAATCTTTTGAAGAAGCTAAAACCCAGCATCTTTGAAGATGTCATTGCATTGCTCGCACTGTTTCGTCCCGGTCCTCTCAAGTCCGGCATGGTTGACGATTTCGTCAACCGGAAGCATGGGCGTGCCACGGTGGATTATTTCCATCCTGATCTGGAAAGCACTCTTAATAGCACCTATGGCGTTATCGTCTATCAGGAACAGGTGATGTTGATTTCTCAGATCATCGGTGGATACTCTTTGGGCGGTGCTGATTTGTTGCGCCGTGCGATGGGAAAGAAAAAGCCCGAGGAGATGGCCAAGGAGCGCGTCAAGTTTGAGGAAGGTGCCAAGGTCAAAGGCTACGATGCCCAATTGGCGACTAAACTTTTTGACCTGATGGCGCTTTTTGCTGAATACGGTTTTAACAAATCACACTCAGCGGCCTATGCATTGGTTTCTTATCAAACAGCCTGGCTTAAATGCCATTATCCAGCGGAGTTTATGGCGGCTACGCTGTCCTCGGAAATGGACAACACCGACAAGGTGAGTTTTTTCTATCAGGACACGGTGCAGCAGGGCATCGCTGTTCTGCCGCCGGATATCAATTCGTCCGGCTTCCGTTTCGCGCCGGAGGACGCCAAAACGATTGCCTACGGCCTCGGCGCGATCAAAGGCACGGGCGAAGCGGCGATCAACAACATCGTCGAAGCGCGCAGCCAAGCGCCGTTCACGGATTTGTTCGATTTCTGTCGCCGCGTGGACAAGCGCATCGTCAATCGCCGCGCCATCGAAGCGTTGATCCGGGGCGGCGCGTTCGACAAGCTTTCCGATCAT
>JAITMU010000063.1 GCA_031277195.1 Gallionellaceae bacterium
AACCACCAAACCGCGCCCTTTTTCACGCTCCAGCCATGCGCCGCGCCCATCAGCAAGGCCGCCGCTTCGCCCAAACACGGCTGATGCCCCACGAGCAACACGCAATCCGCATGCGTCCGCTTCGCCGCAGCCAGCAACGCCTCGGCAGGTGCGCCGGGCGCAATCACGGGTTCGGTGATGAAATCCAGCCCCAGCGCCCGCGCGGTTTGCTGGGTGCGCACCGCAGGACTAACCAGAATGTGCGTCTGCTTCGGCAGCAATGGCCGCAAAAATGCCGCCATCTTGTCCGCCTGCTTCACGCCTTTCGCCGTGAGTCGACGCTGCATGTCGTCGTCAAAGCCGTCCTCGGCTTCCGCGTGACGCCACAAAATCAAATCCATTCGCTGGCTCCGTAGCGTTCACGATAGGCTTGCACCGCCGCCAGACGTTGCGCCATTTCCGGTTGATCGTGCAGATACTCGACCAGATCATCCAGCGTGACGATCGGGATCACCGGCATGCCCAGATCGCGCTGCACTTCCTGCACGGCGGACAACGCGCCCTGCCCGCGCTCCATGCGATCCAGCGCGATCACCACGCCGCACGGTTCAGCGCCCGCAGCGCGGATGATGTCCACCGATTCGCGCACCGAAGTCCCGGCGGAAATCACGTCGTCAATGATCAGTACGCGACCCTGCAACGGCGCGCCCACCGTCGTGCCGCCCTCGCCGTGATCTTTCGTTTCCTTGCGGTTGAAGCTGTAAGGCGCGTTGCGGCCTTGCTCCGCCAGCGCGATGGCCGTGCCCGCAGCAAGCGGAATGCCTTTGTAAGCAGGGCCGAACAGCATGTCGAATTTCGCGCCGGAAGTCAGAATCGTCTGCGCGTAAAACTGGCACAGCTCGCGCAACGCCGCGCCGTCGTTGAACAGGCCGGAGTTGAAAAAATACGGCGACAAGCGACCGGCCTTGGTTTGAAATTCGCCGAAGCGCAATACCTGGCGTTCGATGGCGAAGCGGATGAAGTCTTGGCGGTAGGCGTTGTGCATGGTGGCGCGCGATGAAATGGGAGGACGCTATTATAATGAAGGGCAGCGAGACGTAAGACGTAAGTTTGAAGACGCAAGCGCCCCCGTCCCTCTTACGTCTTACGTCTTACGTCTTACGTCTTACGTCTTACGTCTTAACCCCACAAAAGGCTCCCATGCGCATCATCACCCTCAACCTCAACGGCATCCGCTCTGCCTTTTCCAAAGGTCTGCCCGACTGGCTGTGCCAACAAAATGCCGACATCGTTTGCGTGCAGGAATTGAAAGCGCAGGCCGCCGACATGACGCAGGACATGCTCGCACTGTGCGGCATGCACGGCTATTTTCATTACGCAGAAAAAAAGGGATACAGCGGTGTCGGCATCTATTCAAAACGCAAGCCGGACGCGGTGATCGAAGGTCTGGGCATTGCTGAATTCGACGCCGAAGGCCGCTACATCGAAGCGCAGTTCGGCGACTTGAGCGTGGTGTCGGTGTATCTGCCGTCCGGCTCCAGCGGCGAAGAACGACAGGCGGTGAAGTTTCGTTTTCTGGAAGCGTTCATGCCGCATTTGGTTGCGCTGAAGAATAGCGGACGCGACATCATCCTCTGCGGCGACTGGAACATCGCCCACACAGAAAAAGATTTACGCAACTGGCGCGGCAACAAAAAGAATTCCGGCTTCCTGCCGGAAGAACGCGCCTGGCTCACCGAACTGTTCGGCGAAGTCGGCTTCGTCGATGTGTTCCGCATGTTGCATCCCGAACTGGAAGCCTACACCTGGTGGTCAAATCGCGGTCAGGCTTGGGCAAAGGATGTGGGTTGGCGCATCGACTACCAGATCGCCACGCCGGGGATCGCGCAAACGGCGCGTGCGACGGGCGTGTACAAAGAACAACGGTTTAGCGACCATGCGCCGGTGATGGTGGATTATGAGGGTGGGGTGTGAGGGCTGAGGCTGCGGGAATAGCGGCTTCCACATTTTTGGCGCAGAACCACCGCACGCGGGCAGCCCGCCTTGATAAATCAAATAAAAAGAAGTACAGTAGCACGAGGTAATACCTCTAACTACGGAGGCCAAGACATGGCAATAACCTCAATCAAACTTGACGACAAGCTAAAGGTACGCATCCAGCATTTGGCCAACACGCGACAACGCACATCCCACTGGATCATGCGCGAAGCCATCGCCCAGTACGTCGTACGCGAAGAAGCGCGAGAAAATTTCAGACAGGAAGCAGTTGCGGCTTGGGCTGCCTATCGGGAAACGGGGCGGCATCTGACAGGACAGGAAGTTCGCGCCTGGTTGCAAACCTGGGGTACCGACGATGAAAAACCAGTGCCGGAATGCCACGAATAATCATCACCGAAGGCGCAGCAACCGGATTGGAACGCTGCCGCTTGTTTCTGGCAGGCAAATCCCCCGAAGCAGCGCAACGCGCGAGTCAAGCCATTGCGGATGCGCTGCTGCAACTTGAAACAACCCCCAACATGGGACGCCCCGCCCATGAATGGCCAGAGGAATTCCGCGAACTGATTATTGACTTCGGCGATTCCGGCTATATCGCGTTATATCGCCACCAACCAACCGACAATGCAGTTTATGTGCTGGCATTCAGACACCAAAAAGAAGCAGGATATTAGGTTAGGAGGACGGCAACGCGACGTTTGTGCCAGCGCCGGATAATCCGCAAAAACTACGCCGCCTCCAGTTCCTTGAATTTGGAGTTCCAGGTACCACGGCTCTCTTTAAGCACGATGGTTTGCTGAACCATCGCTCTCTCCAGCGTATTGATGCTTTCGATGACCGCCTTGGCCGTCATGTTTCCGTTAACGGCTGACCGATAGTAAATACGCAAGAGCTTCTCCGGCGCATTGGGCGCGCGACCGTTCTTTTCCCATCTCGCCACGCTTTGCACGTTTACTTCGAGGATTTTCGCAAGTCCCGCTTGGGACATCTTTAATCCGGACGTGCGGAGATAGCGCAATTCAGTTCCGGTGAGCTTGCCTTTTTTGGTGGCAAGCGCATCGCAAATCGCGCGCTCCAATCCCTCTCCATCAACAAATGAAACAGCCTCGCCATGAGGCGTTTCCCTGATTTCATACCCGTTGAGGAGATAGATGTTTTTTAATCCGCCGAATGTGTATTTGTACATGGTCGCCCTCACAACTCAATGACTGTAATCACAAGCATGCCGCTTTTCGGATATTCAACGGAAACACATACAGCCCAATTCTCGCCGCATACGCACCGCTCCATTCGACACACCAGCGCACCCGCATTCATCGCGTCAGGCTCCGGCTCCAAATGCAGCCGCCCGGATTGCAGAACTTCGTAAACTATCGCGTCGCCTTTCGTTCGCGCATACGCTGGCTCACAGGGCGCGTGAAAGCAACATTGACGGTATCCAGTGCGCAATGCTTGATATGGCGCTCTAGCTCTATCTTGCTTGGTTTTGCAGCCATAAAGATACTATCAAAATGATAGGTTCGCGCAGTTTACGATAATATGG
>JAITMU010000081.1 GCA_031277195.1 Gallionellaceae bacterium
CCTCCGCTTGCGGGGGAGGGTTGGGGTGGGGGGGGCAAAAACTTCCCCCCATCCTAGAGCCCCCTCGCTACGCTCTCCCCCTCGTAAACGGGGGAAGGAATCATTCGGCTTCGCACTAACATCAAGGTCGGTATTTCCAATGTTGTTTCTGTCTCCCTGCGTCTGCAACGTGTTTTGAATGACGGAGCTAGCGTCCACGTTCATTTCCCCACAACAATTTATGCAACTGCACCTGCATCCGCACCGGCAGGCGATCGCGCAAAATCCAGTCGGCGAGTTGCGCGGGTTCGAGGCCGCCGTGTACGGGTGAAAACAGCACGGCGCATTTTTCCGCCAGCTTGTGTTCGTTCAGCATCTGCACCGCCCAGCGATAATCGGCTTCGTCACACAACACGAATTTGATTTCATCGTGCGCGTTCAGCGCATCGAGATTGCGCCAGACATTCTTGCCCATTTCGCCGGAGCCGGGCGTTTTGATGTCCAGCACTTTGGCGACGCGCGCGTCCACGCCGCTCGCGTCCATCGCGCCGCCGGTTTCCAGCGATACGTCATAACCGGCGTCGCACAGTGCGACAAGCAGCGGCAGGCAGTTTTTTTGCGCCAGCGGTTCGCCGCCGGTGACGGTGACATGATGCGCGCCGTGCTTTGCGACTTCATCCAGAATGGCTGTCAGCGTCATGTTTTCGCCGCCGCTGAAGGCGTAAGCGGTGTCGCAATACACGCAGCGCATCGGGCAGCCGGTCAGGCGGATGAACACGGTCAGCAGGCCGACGCGACTTGTTTCACCTTGCAGGGAGTGGAATATTTCGCTGATGCGCAACGATGCGCCGACGGCAGGATTGCTCATGGAGAACGGCTTATTGGGATGCGGACAGCCGCTGCTTCGCTTCCTTTGCCGCGTCGCTATTGGGATATTTCGAGACCAGTTGTTTCAATGTTTCATTGGCGGATTTGACCGCCTTGAGACTGCGCTGGCAGGACGCAACACCCAGCATCGCATCCGGCATCTTCGGGCTGTACGCATATTTTTTCGTGACGACGCGATAAGCGGCCAGCGCGTTTTCGTAATCTTCCAGAGCGAACAAGGCGGTACCCAGTTCGTAATGGGCGTTGGGCGCGTAAACGGAATCAGGATATTTGCCCAGGAAATTTTGTAACGCAGCGACGGCTTCCTGATGCTTGCCAGCCTGAAACAGTCCGTGCGCAACTTCAAACGTGCGGTTTTCGGTGATGAGGTCATCCGCGGTTTCCGTCGTGGCGGCTGTACCCTCAGGCGCGACAGCGGCAACCGGCGCGTCAGACGGTTCAAAACGACGCAGGCGCGTATCCAGATCGAGATAGAAATCCTGCTGGCGTTTCTCCGCGCCCTGCAAGCCGTGCGCGAGTTCTTCGTTCTGGCCTTGCAGATTGCGCAGTTGCGCGCCCAAGGCTTCGATCTGCGATTGCAGATTGAGCTGGGTGTTGGTTTGCTGGGCGCTGGATTCTTCCAGCGTGGTGATGCGCGCGCTGGTCTGTTGTATCTGCTTTCTCGCTTCCTCGTCGTCGAACAAGCCGGCGTGAGCCGGAGCGACGACGAGGCTGGTGGCGAAGAACAGAAGCGCGCGCAATTTCATCGAGGCTGTCCGGCGTTTACCGGGCGTTGTAGTTCAGGTCGCTGCGACGATTCTGCGCCCAGGCGCTTTCATCGTGTCCCGTCGCTGCGGGTTTTTCTTCGCCATAGCTGATCGTTTCGACCTGATCGCTTTTTGCGCCACCGGCTTCCAGCAGTTTCTTCACGCCATCGGCGCGGCGCTGACCCAGCGCGAGGTTGTACTCGTTGCTGCCGCGCTCGTCGGCGTTGCCTTCCACGCGCACGGCGCGGTTGGGATTGCCAGCCAGATAGTTGGCGTGCGCGGCGATGGTGGGACGATCAGCGTCCTGCACCACATACACATCCAGCGGGTAGTACACGCTGCGTTTTGCGAGCGGGCTGTTCGGGTCGTTCAATGGATCGGATTGGGTGCCGGCTGTCCGCGCGGATTGTGCGGACGAGGCCGATCCGTCCGAGACCGGAGCGGCATCCGTGGAATTTTTAACGGGATCGCTTGCACAAGCGGCCAGCAGACTGGTCAACAACGCGCTGATCATGATCTTTTTCATGGTGACGATTCTCCTTTGTTTTGGGTTGCGGAATTTGGGGGTGGTTACTTCAACAGCGACCCCCACGTCGGTTCGCGGATGTCCCCCGCTTGTGGAAACATTTTCTGCTTGATTCTGCCATCACTGGATACCGTGGCTAATATACCACGCCCATCTGACTCGGTGGCAAACAGGATGATCTTGCCGTTGGGCGCGAAGCTGGGTTTTTTGTTCCAGCCGCCGTCTGTCAGCAGTTGCATTTGTCCGCTGTCAAAATCCTGCACGGCGATGTGGAAGCGTCCGTTCTCGAGGTGCGTGAACACGAAGCTCTTGCCATCAGGGCTGTAACGCGGCGAGAAATGCTGACCGCCGCCGAACGTCAGTCGTTGCGCGTTGCCGCCGCTGATCGACATGCGATAGATTTGCGGCGCGCCGCCACGATCTGACGTGAACAAAATGGATTGCCCATCCGGCGAAAAACTGGGTTCGGTGTCGATCAGGCTGCTGAACGAGAGACGTTGCAAACCGCTGCCGTCCGGTCGTATCAGGTAGATTTGCGAGCCGCCGTCGCGCGACAGCACAACGGCGAGTTGCTTGCCGTCCGGCGACCAGGCGGGCGCGCTGTTGCTGCCGCGAAAACTCGCCACCACCTTGCGTTGATTGGTGAGCAACGATTGCACGACCACCTCGGCCTGCCCGTGTTCAAAACTCACATAAGCGAGATGGCTGCCGTCCGGCGACCAGGCGGGCGACATGATGGGTTCGTTGGAGGACAGCACGGTCTGCTCGCCGTAGCCGTCGCTGTCTGCGACGACCAATCGGAAATTTTTCCCCTGCCGGTTGACGTAGGCGATGCGCGTGCTGAATACGCCGGGGTCGCCGGTCAGTTTCTCGAAAATCAGATCGGCCATGCGGTGCGCGGCGGCGCGCGATTGATCGCTGTTGGTGCTGATGCCCTGTCCCACGAGCTCCACTTGTTTGGCGGTGTCGAGCAGGCGGAAGCGGATGGTGACGCGCCCCGCGGTTTGCGTGTCCACACTGCCGATCGCCAGCGCGTCCACGCCGATCCAGTCGGAATACGTCACTTCGCGCGGTTCGTGCGGCGTCTTGCCCGCCGGATCAACCACGCGGAACAAGCCGCTGCGCGTCAGGTCTGCCGCCACCACGTCGCGTATGCTTTTTGCCAGTTCGGGTTCGCCAGCCAGCGGCACCAGCGCGATGGGAATCTGGTTTGCGCCCGCGCCGATGATTTCGATGTTCAGGGCGGCGCGCGCTGGCCATGCGGCGCACAGCGCGAGGATCAGGCAGTAGCGGAACAGTTGTTTCATGCTCATTCCTTTGGTCTGAAGGTCAGGTGCAGTTGGCGAAAACGGCTGAACAGCGCGGGGTCTTCCGGCAAGGGCAGCGGTTGCGCCCGCAGGATTGCGCGTTCCACGGCATCGTCGTAAGCCGCGTTGCCGCTCGATTTGGTTTTGCGCACGTTCAATACCGATCCGCCCGGCAGAAGCGTGACATCGAACTGGACTTGCGCATCATCGGCTACGTTGTCGGGCACGAAAACATAGCCTCGGATTTTTGCCCTGATCCGTCCGGTGTAGTCATCCACTATTTTGCCTGTTGCGGCGG
>JAITMU010000083.1 GCA_031277195.1 Gallionellaceae bacterium
GCGCCGCAACAATCTCGAATACGAAGCCAAACGCGCCAGTGGCCGCCTGAGACCGCTTGAAGTCGTGTTACTGCGCGCTGGCACGGGCGAGGCTTATCATCGTCATATTGTCGAAAAGAAACGGCAGCGCGAGGCGCAAGTCAAAGTGCTTGCGCTGCAAAATGCTGACGAATGCGATTTCGATTTCACGCCTTTTGAATTGCAAAATGCGCGCCTCACAACTGAAAATCGGTAGCGCCCCCATCGCCTTCCGCCTGTCTTTCGGCCACGCTTCCGCCACACGCAAGCGCGCGGAGAATGTGCTGGTCGAAGTGCGCGACGCCGCAGGCCATTACGGCCTCGGCGAAGGGTGCCCGCGCCCTTATGTCACTGGCGAAGATGTGCCCGGCGCGTTGCGTTTTCTGAGAGAACATCAGGATGCGCTCTCGGCGCTCGAAGATTTATCCAGTCTCAAAGCCTGGATCGCAACCCACACCGCCATCATCGACCAGAATCCCAGCGCCTTTTGCGCCGTCGAACTGGCATTGATTGATCTGTTTGCGCGACAGGCCGGACAGGATGTTGAAACCTTCCTTGGCATCGAACGCACGATCAATCCGATCAGCGTCAGCGCCGTCTACGGCACTGGCAACACTGTCGTTTTTCGCCTGCAAGCGGCGCTGTTCGCGCTCTACGGAATGCGTGACGCAAAGCTGAAACTCAGCGGCGATCTTGCCCGCGACCTTGCCCGTACACAATCGCTCGCGCGCGGCGGACATCTGCGTCTCGATGCCAACAATCTCTGGCGCGATGCCGAAGCCGCATTGCCCGCGCTTGCCGCGCTCGCGCCTTATGCCTGGGCAATAGAAGAACCCATCCAGCCGCGCGACTGGCCTGGCCTGACGCGCATCGCGCGTGAAACCGGACTTGCCATCATTCTCGATGAAAGCCTGCTGCGCCTCGACGATCTCGATGCCATGCCCAAAGACATCGCCATCCTTCCCAATCTGCGCGTCTCCAAACAAGGCGGTCTGCTGCGCTCGCTTGAGTTGTTATCGCGTGTTGACGGCTCAGTGATCGTCGGCGCGCAGGTCGGCGAAACCAGCATCCTCGCCCGCGCCGGTCTCGCGCTCGCGCATGCGGCAGGCAACAAACTCAAAGGGTGTGAATGCGCTTATGCGCCGCTGCTGTTGTCGCGCGACGCAGCAACGCCCAGTCTGGGATTTGGACGTGGCGGGCATATTCGCAAAACCTGCGCCACAAATCAGCACGGCTTCGGCCTCACGCCAACATCCGTTATGCGAAACGCATTTTCAAACGAGAGGGCAATTTGATGTCTGACCAGCAAAAAATTGCTGTACGCCTCGCGGTGGCGCTGACATGTTTGGTTCTGACGGGATGTCACTCATTGACCGATACCGTGGCGCAGGCCTTCTTTCTACCCAAAGATGGGCGACCGGCAAACCATGCGGTGGAAACTCGGCGCGACGCCGGTTTCACGACTACGGATGGCGTCACTTTGCTTGCGGATGTTCATCGCCCGAAAGGCATAAAGAAAACACCTACCCTGCTCATACGCATTCCCTTCTCGAATACCTGGTGGAATGTGCTGAGATCAGATTCAATTTCGCGCTACTGGGCAGCGCGAGGTTACACCGTCGTCGTTCAAGGAACGCGCGGGCGCTATCGATCTGGCGGCGATTTCTATCCGATGAAATTTGAACGCCAGGATGGCATTGAAACACTGCAATGGATCGCTCGGCAAAGCTGGTACGACGGCCACATCGGCATGTGGGGCGGATCGGCCTTCGGGCAAACCCAATGGATCATCGCGGATCAGACCAATCCTGGTGTTGACGCTTTTTTCATCCAGATCGCTTCGACGGATTTTGCGCATGTATTTCACGTCGATGGCGCGTTTGCGCTGGAATCTGCGCTCTACTGGGCATTACAGAGTCATGGCGAGAAAGACATCAAGGTCGATTACGCCCAGCTTGACCAAGGGGCTCGCGGCCTGCCCGTGATTGACGCGGATAATCGCGCCTGTTGCGACGTGCCATTTTTCAACGATTGGGCGCTCAACGCGCCGGACAGCGCTTACTGGAAAGAGGTGGACGGCGAAAATCAGGCAGCCAGGACAAGCGTGCCCGTCTTGTTGTTGGCGGGTTGGTATGATCCTTTTTTGCGTACCATGCTGCAGGATTTCGCGACATTGCGCACGCGAGCGCAGAACAGCCACCTTGTCATCGGACCTTATGCCCACGCCGAAGCGATCAAATGGCCGGACAGCAACATGGCGGAAAATTATCGTTTCGGCAGCGTAGACCCCGCGCTTCGCTGGTATGACCATCAATTTGGATTAAGCGATGCGCCGCTCGACATGGCTCCGGTGCGCCTGTTCGTGCTGGGGGAAAACCGCTGGCGGGATGAGCAGGAGTGGCCTCTGGCGCGAACGCGCTGGACGAATTTTCACCTGACGGAAAAAGGCGGATTGACGGAAGCGTTACCCGCAGGCGTCATCTCGGACAGTTTTATTTACGATCCGCTCGACCCCGTGCCGACGGCTGGAGGCGCGATGCTGGGCTACCGCTCAGGAATAAAACGTCAGAATGACATCGAAGCGCGACCGGATGTGCTGAGCTACACCAGCACGCCGCTTGACACAGCACTGGAAGCGACAGGCCCTCTGAAAGCCAGCCTATGGGTGTCCACCGACGCGCCATCGACGGATTTCACTGTGAAGCTCGTCGATGTATTCCCCGATGGCCGCGCTTACAATCTGGCAGACGGCATTTTGCGACGCACCTATAATCCAGGCGAACCAACGCTCATCGAGATAGACCTTGCCGCAACCAGCGTGGTGTTCGGCCAAGGACATCGCATCCGCGTCGAAATATCGAGCAGCAACTATCCGCGTTTTGATCGCAACCCAAACACAGGCGAATCGTCAATCACTGCAACGCGAACACAAATAGCCCATCAAACCCTCTGGCACGACACCGAGCGGCCTTCTCATATTGTGTTGCCGGTGATTCCCAGATGATCTATCTGCTAATCGGCTTATACCGAATCCGCTTCGGCTTCGCCCCCTCCTCGCCCAGCCGTTTCTTCTTGTCCGCTTCGTATTCCTGATAGTTGCCGTCGAAGAACACCCATTTGGAATCGCCCTCGCAGGCGAGGATGTGCGTGGCGATGCGGTCGAGGAACCAGCGGTCGTGGGAGATCACCATCACGCATCCGGCGAATTCGAGCAGCGCGTCTTCGAGCGCGCGCAGGGTTTCCACGTCGAGATCGTTGGAGGGTTCGTCGAGCAGCAACACGTTGCCGCCGGAGATCAATGTCTTGGCCAGATGCAGGCGTCCGCGTTCGCCGCCGGAAAGTTGGCCGACGATTTTTTGCTGATCCGCGCCTTTGAAGTTGAAGCGGCCAATGTAGGCGCGCGAGGGCGTTTCGTATTTGCCGACTTGCAGAATGTCGCGGCCTTCGGCGATGGCGTCGAACACGGTTTTTTCGTTTTCCAATCCTTCGCGCGATTGATCGACGAAAGCGAGTTTCACCGTCGGGCCGATTTTCACGCTGCCGCTGTCCGGCGTTTCCTTGCCGGTGATCATGCGGAACAGCGTGGATTTGCCCGCACCGTTCGGGCCGATGATGCCAACGATGGCACCGGGCGGAATTTTGAAACTCAGGTCGTCGATCAACAAACGATCGCCAAACGCTTTACTCACGCCATCAAATTCGATGACTTCATTACCAAGCCGCTCGCCGACGGGGATGAAAATTTCCTGCGTTTCGTTGCGCTTCTGGTATTCGACGTTCGAGAGTTCCTCGAATCGCGCCAGACGCGCTTTCGATTTCGCCTGCCGCGCTTTCGGATTTTGCCGCACCCATTCGAGTTCCTGCTTCATCGACTTCATGTGCGCGTCAACCTGCTTTTGCTCCTGCTCCAGCCGCGCTTCCTTCTGCTCCAGCCAGCTCGAATAATTGCCCTTCCAGGGAATGCCGTGGCCGCGATCGAGTTCCAAAATCCATTCGGCGGCGTTGTCGAGGAAATAGCGGTCGTGCGTAACAGCGACCACCGTGCCAGGAAAGCGCACGAGGAATTGCTCCAGCCATTCGACGGATTCGGCGTCGAGGTGGTTGGTGGGTTCGTCCAGCAACAGCATGTCGGGTTTTTCCAGCAGCAATTTGCACAACGCGACGCGGCGTTTTTCACCGCCGGAAAGATGTTTGATGACGGCATCCCAGGGCGGCAAGCGCAAAGCGTCGGCGGCAATTTCCATCTGATGTGCAGCGTCGCTGCCGGAGGTGGCGATGATGGCTTCAAGCCGCGCCTGCTCGGCGGCAAGCGCGTCGAAATCCGCATCGGGTTCGGCGTAGGCGGCGTACACCTCATCCAGTTTTTTCTGCGCCTGCATCACCTCGCCCAAACCCGCCTCCACTTCCTGACGCACGGTCGCTTCGGGGTCAAGATGCGGTTCCTGCGGCAAATAGCCGATGCGCACATTCGGCTGCCATTGCACCTCGCCGTCGTATTCCTTGTCCGCGCCCGCCATGATGCGCAGCACGGTGGACTTGCCGGAACCGTTGAGACCCAGCAGGCCAATCTTCGCGCCGGGAAAAAAACTGAGGGAAATATCCTTGATGATTTGGCGTTTCGGAGGAACGATTTTGCTCACGCGGAGCATGGACATTACGTATTGAGCCATGACTTTTGAAGGTGAATAAGACGAAGGGCGAGTTTAACCCAGAGGGACGCAAGACGTAAGTTGGAAGACGTAAGAACTTGCCATGACACGCTACCTATCCGGGTTGATAGGTGTTGCTGTTGCGTCCGCTGATTTATCGTCGCTCACCATGCAAAGCGCGGTTTATAGCGCTTGACCTGAATTTATGGAATCCATAAAATCGACATGGAAAAAAGACGGCCTCATTACAGACTGGAAGCGATTAAGGCGGTTGTTGCTATCGGTGGCTCAACAGCGTTCACGAATGCCGCTCTACGCGGAGTGAAAGCAATGAAGATTTCTTCTGCGGAAGCGATCAGCGTAGTTCTGGCACTGGAAAATCGCCATTTCTACAAAAGCATGACCACCCATGACGACCACCGGATTTGGCAGGATGTGTACCACGCACTCTGTTCAAATGGACGTTGGGCTTATATCAAACTCACCCTGCGCGATGACGGCGCAGTAGTCATCCAATTCAAGGAGATTTGAAATGGAAACCAGGATAAAACAGCGGAAACCACGCTATTGTTTGCAGTGCGATAACGGCACGATACTGGAATACGATACGCGCGACGTGCACGAC
>JAITMU010000097.1 GCA_031277195.1 Gallionellaceae bacterium
GATACAGGGCATTGAGGGTGAATTCAAGGAAAACCCGCGATTTTTTCTATGGTGTGAGGATGGCAATGAGATTGACCTATGTAGATTGGTCGGTGTTATTGACGGGGTTGGGGAATTTATATTTGCCTTAAATTATGTATCGGGAAAGTTCTTGGGCGCATATAGAACTCGAATATAACGAATTAAAAAATTAAAGCGGTTAGCCCGGTAGGTTGGGTTGAGCATCGCGAAACCCAACACGAAACCGACAACGATAAAACAACATGACGGCTCCCCTTCCCCTCCACATCGCAAAATCCCTCCGCCGCGAATTTAATTTGCGGCGAATTTCTTTTAGGAACGTAGGCTGGGATGAAGCGTAGCGGAATCCCAGCATTCAACGCCCCGAAATGCTGGGATTCCATTTCATTTCATCCCAGCCTACGGCGCTCTCTGCGCGGGGCAAGCCCCGCCCTACGCTGTTTAACGATAAAATACGCCTCTTTACATCGCCCTCTTTAATCCCATGACCGGCATCACCATCGCCCTTTCCAAGGGTCGCATTTTTGAAGAAACCCTGCCGTTGCTCGCAGCCGCGGGCATTACGCCGCTGGAAGACCCGGAATCCTCGCGCAAGCTGATTCTGCAAACCAGCCGCGACGACGTGCGGCTCATCATCGTGCGCGCGTCCGACGTGCCGACGTATGTTGAATACGGCGCGGCAGACCTTGGCATTGCGGGTAAAGACGTGTTGCTCGAACACGGCGGCGTCGGGCTGTATCAGCCATTGGATTTGGAAATTGCGCGTTGCCGCATGATGGTGGCGGTGCCGGATGGATTTGATTATGCCGCAGCCGTGCGTCAGGGCGCGCGGCTGCGCGTGGCGACGAAATATGTGCAAACCGCGCGCGAACACTTCGCCGCCAAGGGCGTGCATGTCGATCTGATCAAACTCTACGGTTCGATGGAACTCGCGCCGCTGGTCGGGCTGTCCGATGCGATTGTCGATCTGGTCAGCAGCGGCAACACCTTGAAGGCGAACGGCCTCAAGGCGGTGGAGGAAATCGCGCAGATTTCGTCGCGGCTGGTGGTGAATCAGGCGGCGTTGAAGTTGAAGCGTGAATTGATCCAGCCGATGCTGGATGCGTTTGCGGGCGCGATAGGGAAAGCGGCATGAAGATCAAACGTCTCTCGACCGCGCAAACAGATTTCGACGCGCAACTGACCACGCTGCTGGCCTTTGAAGAAACCGCCGACGAAAAACTGGAAGCGACCGTCGCCGCCATTCTCGCCGACGTGAAAAAGCGCGGCGACGCGGCGTTGCTGGAATACACCCAACGCTTCGATCGCCTCAATGTGAGCGACGCCGCCGCACTCGAATTGCCAGCGGCAGAATTGCGCGCCGCATTTGAAAATCTCCCGCCCGCGCAGCGCGACGCGCTGGAGCAAGCGGCGCAGCGCGTCACTTCGTATCACGAAAAGCAGCGCATGGAATCCTGGCGTTACACCGATGCCGACGGCACCATGCTCGGTCAGCAAGTCACGCCGCTGGATCGCGTCGGCTTGTATGTGCCGGGCGGCAAGGCCGCGTATCCCTCGTCGGTGCTGATGAACGCGCTGCCCGCCAAAGTCGCGGGCGTGGGCGAACTCATCATGGTCGTGCCGACGCCGGACGGCGTGAAAAATCCGCTGGTGCTGGCGGCAGCGCACTTGTCCGGCGTCGCGCGCGTGTTCACCGTCGGCGGCGCGCAAGCCGTTGCCGCACTCGCTTACGGCACGGCGACCATTCCGCGCGTGGATAAAATCGTCGGCCCCGGCAACGCCTACGTCGCCGCCGCCAAGCGTCGCGTGTTCGGCGTGTGCGGCATCGACATGATCGCGGGGCCGTCGGAAATTCTGGTCGTGTGCGACGGCCAAACCGATCCCGACTGGATTGCGATGGATTTGTTTTCGCAAGCCGAACACGACGAACTCGCGCAAGCGATACTGGTCACGCCGGACGCCGCGTTCGCCGATGCCGTCGCCGCGAGCATAGACAAGCAGATCGCCGACATGCCGCGTCAGGACATCATCCGCACCGCACTGGAAAATCGCGGCGCGCTGATCGCCGTCGCCGACATGAATGAGGCCTGCGCGATTGCGAATCGCATCGCGCCGGAGCATCTGGAATTGTCGGTCGCCGACCCGCAAGCCTGGCTGCCGCAGATCAAACACGCGGGCGCGATTTTCATGGGGCGTTACACCTCGGAATCGCTCGGCGACTACTGCGCCGGTCCCAATCACGTCCTGCCGACTTCCGGCACCGCGCGCTTCTCCTCGCCGCTCGGCGTGTACGATTTCCAGAAACGCAGCAGCTTGATTCAGGTCTCCGCACAGGGCGCGCAAACGCTGGGCGCAATCGCCGCCGAACTCGCTTTCGGCGAAGGCTTGCAGGCGCACGCGCGCTCGGCGTTGTATCGGCGCAATTAATCATCTGACATGAGCCGCCACGCATTCTTGATTTGTGCGTTGCTGTTCGCCAACGGCGCGCACGCCGACGCCAACATCCCGCAAGCGAAAACCAACGCGCCGATCTACATCGTCCCCTACGCCGGTATCGACAAAGCGCCGGGCGCGTCACTCGCTTACGGCGGCGCGGTGTTTTCGCTGGATGGAAGCAAGCTGACCGAATCCGGTTTCGTCGGGCGTTTGTTCGCCTCGTATGGCGAATACGAAAACCGCAATTTCGTCGCCCTGACCGGCCGCGTGCAAGGCCACGTCACGACGAGAGACGCGCTGGTCGGCTACCAGACCTACGGCGAATTTTGGCGCGCGGGCGGCTACGTCGGCGTGGAACGGCAAGACCTCTACGTGCGGCTGCCCGATCTGGGCGGCGTGGAATCCCGCGCGGCCGAAACCGGCATCAAAACCCTGGGCGAATTTGAAACGCGGAACACCGCGTTCTACGTCAACGCGATGGCAACTTACTCGGACGCCTTCGACACCTGGTGGGTGCGCGTCCGCCCCGGCTACCAAAACGGCGGATTCACGGTGGGTCCCGAACTGACCTGGCAGGGCAACACCGCAGACAGCAACCGCCGCGCCGGTGTGTTTGCAACGATGATTTATCCGCTGGGCAACGACAATTACTTCAGCGCCAGCCTCAACGGCGGCTACGCGTACATCGGAGACGACAGCCTGAACGCCGTCACCGGCACGCGCAGCGGAGCGTATGGCGGGGTGATTGCGATTTTGTATTTTTAGAGCATTTCGTTTTTACCCATCCCCACCCTAGCCCTTCCCTTGAAGGGGAGGGGATTTCCGCTTCCTCCCCTCCATTCCAGTTCCCTCCCCTTCAAGGGGAGGGTTAGGGTGGGGATGGGTGTCCCACGCACTACACCCGAATCTCTTTCAGCAAATCCGGATGTCGATCCAGCAGTTTGAACAGTTTGACCAGCGCCAGCGGAGGTCGGGTCTTGCCGTTTTCGTAGCGTGAAAAGGCATTCGCGCCGCCGCCAAAAATTTCGGCGGCTTCGCGTTGGTCGAGGTTGAGTTTCTTGCGCACACCGATGATGAATCCGGGATCGACGATAGCGGCATTCACCTGTTTGTTGAACGCCAGCATCTCGCGCATGACGCGCTCGCTTTCCGCCGCATCGGTGATGGATTCGCCGCACACCGGACAAAAATCCGCAGTTACCGCAGCAATCTGGATGGTTTCGCCTTTGTAGGTATAAGGCAGATCGCGGGTGTCATGGATCAACTCCGCCGCGCCGCAAACAGGGCATTTCATGGTTATAGCTCCTTGGCGGCATCCTAACCTGACTGGTTTTAATTTGGCAAGTTGGTTAATTTTTTGAGTGGTGTCTTGGTTTGAATTTTTCTCCGTCATTCCCGCGCAAGAGCGCTGCTGTCGAGAATAAATGAGCGGCTCCCTCCTCCGCTTGCGGGGGAGGGCGGGGGTGGGGGGCAAGTGAACGAATAGTTTTCTCCTTCCCCCCATCCTGCCCTTCCCCCGTAAACGGGGGAAGGAATAATCGGCTTCGCACTAACATTAGGGTTGCCACTTTCCGGTCTCACCTCAATAAGGCTCAATATAATGCGTCATAAAATTACTTATCTATTTGATATTTAATTAACATTAGCTACTCATTTCCCACTTCATAAGCATGGTCTAAATACCTGTTTTCGGGGATATGCAGATTTCTTTTTTTAGCCGAATATCACGTTACTCATAAAAGCCGTCATTGTTTTTTTGTTGACTGCATATTTATAGGAAGCGTCATTCATGGCTGAAATGATTTTCTACGAGCGCCCTGTCGCGCTGAACCGTGAACGTCACCGCAATCTGAAGCTGCGCCCGCAGGCTGACGGACAGTTCAATTTCGCGCGCCACACCAATTCCGTGTTGATGGCGGCGGCGGAAATCGAGGAAGCCATCAAGGATTATCCGGTCGTATTTGTCCCCGCAGGCGAGGGGCACTACGTCCTCGCCGGTCTGTTGGGATTGCGCGATCAGGAAAACCTGTTCGTGGATGCCGCCGGAAACTGGCGAGTGAACACTTACCTGCCCGCCTTCGTGCGACGCTATCCCTTCGTGCTGGCGGAAGGCGGCGACGGTCAGTTGACGGTTTGCGTGGACGAAAGCTATCCCGGTCTCAATGAAAGCGAAGGCGAAGCGCTGTTCGCCGACGACGGCACAGACACGCCCTTGCTGGCAGGCGCGGTCGATTTTCTCAAACGCTTCCACATCGAAATGCGGCGCACGCGCGAGTTCACGGATCGGCTCGCCGCGCTGGATTTACTCGTGCCGAAAACCATCCAGGTGAATCGCGGCGGCAAACAGGAAGTATTGGAAGGCTTGTACATCGTGGACGAACAGAAGCTGCGCGGTTTGGGTGATGCGCAGTCGCTGGAATTGTTGCGCAGCGGGTATCTGTTCTGGATTTACGCGCATTTGTGTTCGCTGGGGAATGTGGAGAGGTTGGCGCGGATGGAAGCGAGCGCGGGCGGAAAAGTAGCGAAGGCCGCGAAGGGGAAGAAAAAGTAGTCATGTAGGCGCTACTTGCCCCTCACCCTAGCCCTCTCCCCATAAATGGGGAGAGGGCTAGGGTGAGGGGCGCGAGCAGACAACGAATTAAACGGTGGGATGGCAGTTAACCAAGGGAGCGGCACCATGAACCAGACATACAAAGTCGTTTTCAACCACAGCCTTGGTATCTGGCAGGCGGTTTCCGAATTGGCGAAATCGCATGGCAAATCCAAGTCGGTCACGCTGGCGGTCGGCCTTGCTGCCGCGCTGGGCGTCTCAGTGGCGCACGCAGGGGGGATTACGACCACCGGCCAGACGGCGACGACGCTGCAAGTCAACGGCAAC
>JAITMU010000103.1 GCA_031277195.1 Gallionellaceae bacterium
CTTCGCGGTACGCGCGCAACAGGCGTTCCGCCACCAGCGGCAGATAGGGCGGATTCTGCCATTCGATGCGCCGCCAGATGTCGATGGCGGCGGCGGGACGTTGCGCCGCCATCTCCAGATCGCCCAGCATGATGGTGGCGCGCGCCGCTTGCGGATGCGCTTGCAGCGCCTGTTCCAGATGCGCGCGCGCCGCGTCCGGTTGTTGACGCGCAATTTCAATCGCCGCCAGTTCGCAGTAGAAAAAAGCGGTTTCCTTGCCGTGCGATTGTCCGCTGGCCGCATCCAGACGCTGCGCGGCGGCAATCGCTTTGCTCCAGTCTTTTTCCTTCTGGTACAACTCCAGCAAAAAATCCTGCGCGGGCTTGGCGTACAGCGTATCCTGCAACTGCACGAACAAGGCTTCGGCGCGATCCAGAATGCCTGCCTTCAGGTAATCCTGCGCCAGTTCAAACAACGCCTGCTCGCGTTTTTTCTTGTCGAGGTCGCCGCGCTCAACCAGATTCAGATGCATGCGCAGGGCGCGATCCACTTCGCCGCGACGGCGGAACAAACTGCCGAGCGCGAAGTGCAGTTCCACCGTTTGTGGGTCGATCTTGACCACTTCGATGAAGGCGTCGATGGCCTTGTCCTGCTGCTCGTTCATCAGGAAATTCAGCCCGCGAAAATAGGAACGCGGCAGCGCGCTGGATTCGTCCACCAGTTGCTTGATGTCGATGCGCGCCGCCAGCCAGCCCAGGCCGAAGAACAGCGGGAAGATCAGCAGCATCCAGGGTTCGATGAAATCCATGCGCGCGCGGAATTCAGGAAGTGACAGAGGTATCGCGCTTGTCCTCGGCGTCAATCAGCCGGTTCTTCAAACGCAATTCACGTTCAAGACGGGAAATTTTGCGACGGTCGCGCATCATGCCCCCCAACAACGCCAGCACGCCGATGGCCACGCCAAGCGCAAAAAAAGTCAGCAGCACGACGACCAGAGAGGCGTTCCATTGGTAATCAAAAAAGTAATTCAGCACCACCGGCTGGGAATTTTTGACCGCGAAACCAAGCAGGATGAGAAACAGTGCAGCGCGCAACAGCCAGATCAGATAACGCATGATTTTCTCCGCTGGATCATGGTGTGGAACGATAGCATAACTTGCCGCCGCGCTCTAATTCTCGCCCCTCACCCTGCCCTCTCCCCGTAAACGGGGAGAGGGAACGATTACTTCCCTCTCCCCACTTGTGGGGAGAGCGAAGCGAGGGGTCGGGTCAGGGTGAGGGGCTTTTACCCCATAAAAAAACGGCACCGTCTTCCAACGATGCCGTCCTTCATTCAACCCTTGGAGACAACTCAATCCTTCCTGTCTCCCGATTCAGGGAAATCCACGCGCTCGCGCAATTCCTTGCCGGCTTTGAAGTGCGGCGCGTATTTCGCCGGCACTTGCACCTTCTCGCCGGATTTTGGATTGCGCCCGACTCTTGGCGGTCGATAGTTCAGCGCGAAACTGCCGAAGCCGCGAATTTCGATGCGGCCTCCACGCGCCAGCGCGTTTGACATGGCGTCCAGAACAATCTTTACCGCCAGATCGGCGTCCTTCGCCAGCAACTGCGGATAACGCTCCGCCAGTTTGGCGATGAGATCAGAACGAGTCATCTCCCCTCCTCCGTTTTTATTGTGCTTCCACCTTGCTGCTATCCAGCTTGGCCTTGAGCAGCGCTCCCAAATTGGTCGTACCGGCCGCGGCAGATGCCGAGCTGTCGGCGCTGAACTTCTGTATCGCCGCCGCTTCCTCGGCGCGATCCAGCGCCTTGATCGACAGGTTGATGCCACGGTTCTTGCGATCCACGTTGACGATCACGGCCTTCACCGCGTCGCCTTCCTTGAACTGCGTGCGTGCGTCTTCCACGCGCTCGGCGGAAATCTCGGATGCCTTGAGGTAGCCTTCAACATCGCCGTCCAGCGTGATGACCGCGCCCTTGGCGTCAATCGACTTCACCGTGCCGCTGACCACGCTGCCCTTGTCATTGGCCGCAATGTAGCCGCTGAACGGGTCGCCGTCCATCTGCTTGATGCCGAGCGAAATGCGCTCGCGCTCGACGTCGATGGTCAGCACCATGGCTTCCACTTCGTCGCCCTTCTTGTAATTGCGCACAGCTTCTTCGCCGGCCACGTTCCAGGACAGGTCGGACAAATGCACCAGACCGTCGATGCCGCCTTCCAGACCGATGAAGATGCCGAAGTCGGTGATCGACTTGATCTGACCCTTCACCTTGTCGCCCTTCTTGTGGTTCAGCGAGAAATCTTCCCACGGGTTCGACTGGCACTGCTTCATGCCCAGCGAAATGCGGCGGCGTTGTTCGTCGATTTCCAGAATCATCACTTCAACTTCGTCACCCAGCGCAACCACCTTGGACGGATGCACGTTCTTGTTCGTCCAGTCCATTTCGGAGACGTGCACCAGACCTTCGATGCCCTGCTCGATCTCGACGAACGCGCCGTAGTCGGTGAGGTTGGTCACTTTGCCGAACAGGCGCGTGCCGGTCGGGTAGCGGCGAGCCAGGCCGTTCCACGGATCGTCGCCCATCTGTTTGATGCCGAGCGAAACGCGGTTCTTTTCCTGATCGAACTTGAGAATCTTGGCTTCAACTTCGTCGCCAACGGACAGCACCTCGGACGGGTGCTTGACGCGACGCCAGGCCAGGTCGGTGATGTGCAACAGGCCGTCGATGCCGCCCAGGTCAACGAACGCGCCGTAGTCGGTGATGTTCTTGACGATGCCCTTGACGACTGCGCCTTCCTTCAGATTTTCCATCAACGACTCGCGGTCGGCGCCAGCGGTCGCTTCCAGCACGGCGCGGCGCGACACCACCACGTTGTTGCGCTTGCGATCCAGCTTGATGATCTTGAATTCCATCTCCTTGTTCTCGTAAGGAGTGGTGTCCTTGACCGGACGAATGTCCACCAGCGAACCCGGCAGGAAAGCGCGGATGCCATTGACCATCGCGGTGAGGCCGCCCTTGACCTTGCCGCTGACGAAGCCGGAGACGATCTTGCCTTCGTCCATCGCCACTTCGAGGTCGTGCCAGGCGGCGAGGCGCTTGGCCTTCTCGCGCGACAGCTTGGTTTCGCCATAGCCGTTTTCCAGCGATTCAATCGCCACGGTGACGAAATCGCCGGGATTGACTTCCACCTCACCGGCGGAATTCAGGAATTCTTCGACGGGGATGAAACTTTCGGACTTCAGTCCGGCGTTCACCACGACGACGTTGTGATCAATGCGCACGACTTGCGCGGTGATCAATTCGCCCGCGCGCATTTCCTTGCGCGTCAGACTTTCTTCAAACAGGGAGGCAAAACTTTCCAGATTGCTCGTTGCAGCAGCTGCGGTAGCGGTCATTTATGAAAACATCCAAAGGCAAACCCGCTTGGGGCGGGGGTTGGTTACAAATCCCTGACGCGGAGAGCGTTTCGGGTCCGTTTACTTCAATGCGCCGTACTGGGAGAGTACGTTTTGTACTGCCTGCTCAATGGTCAAATTCGTGGTATCAAGCAGAACCGCATCCGGCGCCTGTTGCAGGGGAGCCACGCTGCGCTTGCTGTCTCGCTCGTCGCGGGCGCGGATATCCTGCAAAAGGGCAGCGATAGTATCATCGCTTCCGCTTCCAGGCAAGCCCAATCCTTTTTCCGTCAACTGCTTATAGCGTCGCTCGGCGCGCGCTTCGGCGGATGCGGTCAGGAAGACCTTTAATGCGGCGTCGGGAAAGACCACGGAGGCCATGTCGCGGCCATCGGCGACCAGCCCAGGCGCGCGGCGGAAAGCGTGCTGCTTGTCCAGCAACGCCGCGCGGACGCGCGGAAAGGCGGCGATGCGGGAGGCGACAGCGCCGGTTTCTTCGGTGCGCAACTCGTTGCCGACGAGCGCGCCGTCCAGCCAGATGTCGTCAGCGTCAAAGCGGATGGCGATTTTTTCGGCAAGTTCGGCCAATCGGGTTTCATCATCCAGCGCCACGCCATCCCGCTGCGCCGCCAGCGCCAGCAGCCGATACAACGCGCCGCTGTCCAGATAGTGAAACCCCAACGCCCGCGCCACCCGCTGCGCCACCATGCCTTTGCCCGAAGCAGACGGGCCGTCGATGGCAACCACCGGAACCGCGCGCGTCACCTTGGCAAATTCGGCGAAATAATCGGGGAAGGTTTTGGCGACGCAGCCGGGATCATTAATCCGCACCCCCGCGCCGCCGAACGCGGCGAG
>JAITMU010000144.1 GCA_031277195.1 Gallionellaceae bacterium
GTGACCCTTCAAATAATTTGTGCCATTGTGCTTTGCGTGGTCAAACATAGTTTGATAGCACTCGAAGTGTGTACCAAACTTCTCTTGCAGAGTGTCGTCTATTGCGAGAAATATCGGCAATCCGGCAAGTTCTTCCGGCATCAAAGACATGACCAGCCCTATTGTTATTTTGAGAAACTTGTTCCAAGGAACACGGGTATGCTTCAAGAAATAGTAGTACGAGTTTAGGCTTTTATCGCTAATCCCACCCAGAAACCACTTAAAAACGTGATTTATGCTGGTGGTGAATTGCATTGCGATGGGGATATTGCTGAGGATCGATTGGGAAAATCGCCGGATGATGAGAGGACAGCCGATATGAGCTTCATCCGCCATCACGAAGCCCCTCTCCCCTTGTGGGAGAGGGGTTGGGGAGAGAGGTGGCGAGGCTCCCTCACCCTCTCCCCAACCCTCTCCCATCAAGGGAGAGGGAGGCGGTTAGCCAATGACGAGGAGCGGCAAGGAATTAAACAAGGACACTCAACATGAAAAAACAACCCTCCATCCTCATCATGGCTGGCGGCACCGGCGGACACATTTTTCCCGCGCTGGCGGTTGCTGATCTGTTGCGCGACCGTGGCTGGAAAGTCACCTGGATGGGCGCGCCCGGCAGCATGGAATCCGAACTGATTCCGAAGCGCGGCTACAAGATGGCCTGGGTGGATTTTTCCGGTCTGCGCGGCAAGGGGCTGATGCGAAAACTCAAGCTGCCCTTCGCGCTCGGCGTCGCGATGTGGCAAAGCATGACGGCGCTGCTGGGTTGTCGTCCCGACGTGGTGCTGGGCATGGGCGGCTACATCACGTTTCCGGGCGGGATGATGGCAAAGCTGATGCGCTATCCGCTGGTGATCCACGAGCAGAACTCCATCGCCGGACTCAGCAACAAGACGCTGGCGCGCTGGGCGACGCGCGTGCTGAGCGGTTTCCCCGATGTGCTGCCCTGCGCTGAATGGTGCGGCAATCCGGTGCGCGCCGACATCGCGGCGTTGCCGGAACCGGAGCGGCGCTACGCCGAGCGCAGCGGCCCGCTGAACGTGATGGTGCTGGGCGGCAGTCTGGGCGCGCAAGCCATCAACAAATGCATGCCGAGGGCGCTGGCGCTGATGTCGGCGGACGAGCGTCCCGACGTGTTGCATCAAACCGGCGATCGCCACCATGACAGCGTGCAGGCGGCGTATCAGGCGGCGGGCGTGAGCGCCTATGTGATGCCTTTCCTCGACGACATGGCGTTTTTCTACGGGCAGGCGGACTTGATGGTTTGCCGCGCGGGCGCGCTCACCGTGTCGGAACTGACGGCGGCGGGCGTGGCGTCCATTCTGGTGCCGTACCCGAACGCGGTGGACGACCACCAGACCGCCAACGCGCGCTTCCTCAGCGAAGCGGGCGCAGCCGTGTTGCTGCCGCAGACGGAAATGACACCGGAGCGACTGGCGGAATTGCTGCGCAACATCAGCCGCGAACGCGCGCTGGAAATGGCCGAAGCCGCGCATCGCCGCGCGAAGCCGGGCGCGACGGAACGGGTGGCGGACGTGTGTGAAGAAGTGGCAGGAGCGAAAGGATGATGAAAACCTATTCACCACAGAGACACAGAGACACAGAGAAAAGCAAAAAACCTTCTCGTTCGGGAGAGGGGTGGGTTTTCTCTGTGTCTCTGTGTCTCTGTGGTGGAGGGTTTTAAGGATTCAAAACATGAAACACAAAGTCAAACATATTCATTTCATCGGCATCGGCGGCTCCGGCATGAACGGCATCGCCGAGGTGTTGCTGAACCTGGGTTTTCAGGTCAGCGGTTCCGATTTGGCGGACAGCGCGGTGACGCAGCGGTTGCGCAAGCTCGGCGCGACGGTGCATGTCGGGCATGCGACGGAGAATGTGAACAGCGCGGATGCGGTGGTGGTTTCGACCGCGGTGCATGAGGACAATCCGGAAGTGCAGGCGGCGCGCGCGCGCAGCATTCCGGTGGTGCCGCGCGCGATGATGCTGGCTGAGTTGCTGCGTTTGCGTCAGGGCATCGCCATCGCCGGAACGCACGGCAAGACCACCACCACCAGCCTGGTGGCGAGCGTGCTGGCGCATGGCGGTTTTGATCCGACCTTTGTGATCGGCGGACGTCTCAACAGCAGCGGCGCGAACGCCCGCTTGGGCGCGGGCGAGTTCATCGTGGTGGAGGCGGACGAGTCGGATGCGTCCTTCCTCAACCTGCATTCGATTCTGGCGGTGATCACCAACATCGACGCCGACCACATGGAAACCTACGGTCACGACTTTGCCCGCTTGAAGCAGGCGTTCGTGGATTTCACCGGCCATCTGCCGTTCTATGGCCGCGCGATGCTGTGTGTGGACGATGCCAACGTGCGCGAAATCCTGCCTGCGATCAGCAAGCCGATGACGACGTATGGCTTCGCCGAGGACGCGCACATCCGCGCCGTCGATGTGCGTCACGAAGAAGGCCGGATGCGCTTCACCGCGCTGTGCCGCCACAACACCATTCCGATTGATCTGGATGTCACGCTCAATCTCGCCGGTCTGCACAACGTGCAAAACGCGCTCGCCGCCATCGCCGTCGGGCTGGAAGTCGGCGTGGCGGAAAGCGACATCGTTGCCGCGCTGGCGGAGTTTGAAGGCGTCGGGCGGCGCTTCCAGCGTTACGGCGAAATTCCGGTCGAGGGCGGCAGCTTCACGCTGATCGACGACTACGGCCATCACCCGATGGAGATGGCCGCCACGATCGCCGCTGCGCGCGGCGCGTTTCCGGGGCGGCGTTTGTTGCTGGCGTTTCAGCCGCATCGCTACACGCGCACGCGCGATTTGTTTGAAGACTTTGTGCGCGTGCTGTGCGGCGTGGACGGATTGCTGCTGGCGGAAGTGTATGCCGCCGGAGAAGTCCCACTGGTGGCGGCGGACGGGCGCACCTTGATGCACGCGGTGCGCGTGGCGGGTCAGGAAGAAGCGGTATTCGTCGAAAACATCGCGGAAATGCCGCAAGCGATTTTGAAGATGGCGAAAGCGGGAGATGTTGTGTTGACGATGGGTGCGGGATCAATAGGCGGCGTACCGGCGCAGGTGCGCGAGTTAGCAAGTGAGAAAGCGGCATGAGCATGGACATGCGCGAACCCAAAAAATTTATCGTGGAACCCTTCGGCGGGTTGCGCGGAACGCTGACGCATGACGTCGATATGAGCCGTCATCTGAGCTGGCGCGCAGGCGGTCGCGCGGAACGGACGTATCGCCCCGCCGACCTCGACGACCTGTGCGCGTTTTTGCGCGCGCTGCCGCCGGACGAGCCGGTGACTGCCGTGGGGCTGGGCAGCAATCTCTTGATTCGTGACGGCGGCCTGCGCGGCACGGTGTTGCTGATGCACGCCGCGCTCAGCGAATTGCGGCTGGTGGGAGAAGGCATCGTTTACGCGCAGGCGGGCGTGCCGGGCGCGAAGCTGGCGCGGTTTGCCGCGCTGCACGATCTGGCGGGCGCGCAATTTTTTGCCGGCATCCCCGGCACGATGGGCGGCATGTTGGCGATGAACGCCGGTTGCTACGGCAGCGCCACCTGGGAGCGCGTGATGCGCGTGCAGACGGTGCGCCGCGACGGTACGTTGCGCGAGCGCAGCCCCGCCGAGTACGAAATCGGCTATCGGCATGTGGTGCGCCTGCCGGATCCGGGCATGGACGAATGGTTTACCGCAGCGCGACTTTATTTTTCGCCTGGCGACGGCGCGGCTTCGCGCGAAGCGATCCGCGAATTGCTGAGCCGTCGCATCGCCAGCCAGCCGCTGCACCTGCCGAACGCCGGTTCGGTGTTCCGCAATCCGCCGAACGATCACGCCGCGCGATTGATCGAATCTTGCGGTTTGAAAGGCAAGCGGATCGGCGGCGCGCGGGTGTCGGAGAAACACGCGAATTTCATCGTGAATGCCGGTGGCGCGACGGCGGCGGACATTGAGAATCTGATTACGGAAGTGCGCGAAACGGTGAAGCGCGAGACGGGCATTGATTTGCATCCGGAAGTGCGGATTGTGGGGGACAAGGCATGAGCCGGCATTTCGGAAAAGTCGCCGTGCTGTTCGGCGGGCGCTCCGCCGAGCGGGACGTGTCGCTGAACAGCGGCGGCGCGGTTCTTGCCGCGTTGCTGCGCAGCGGCGTGGACGCGCACGGCTTCGATCCCGCCGAACGCGATCTGCACATTCTGAAAGATGAAAACTACGACCGCGCCTTCATCGCGCTGCATGGTCGCCACGGCGAGGACGGCACGGTGCAGGGCGCGCTGGAACTGATGGGCATTCCCTACACCGGCAGCGGCGTGATGGCCTCCGCGCTGGCGATGGACAAGTGGCGCAGCAAATTGTTGTGGCAGGCGGCGGGATTGCCGGTTCCGGCCAGCGAATTGATCGACGCCGACAGCGATTTCGACGCGGTGGCGCAACGGCTGGGCTTGCCCTTGTTCGTCAAGCCGGTGAACGAAGGTTCCAGCGTCGGCATCAGCAAGGTGAAGCAGGCGGCGGAATTGCCCGCGGCGTGTCGGGAAGCGGCGAAGTACGGTACCGCGCTCGCCGAGCAATTCATCGGCGGCGGCGAGTACACGGTTGCCTTGCTCGGCGCGCAGGCGTTGCCGGTAATCCGCATCGTGCCTGCCGGTGAATTTTATGACTACGACGCGAAATACCTGCGCGATGACACGCGCTATCTCTGCCCGTCGGGATTGAGCGCGGCGCGCGAAGCCGAGATGCAAGACCTGGCGCGGCAAGCGTTTGCCCTGCTCGGCGGCGAAAGCTGGGGGCGCGTGGATTTTCTGGCGGATGACAACGGCAAGCCGTATCTGCTGGAAGCCAACACCTCGCCCGGCATGACCGATCACAGTCTGGTGCCGATGGCGGCGCGGCAGGCGGGTTTGTCCTTCGATCAACTGGCGCTGCGCATATTGGAGTCCTGCCATGTGGGATGACGTATGGAACAACACGAAGGCGCTGAACGGCTGGAGCAGCCTGCTGTTCGGCCTGAGCCTGCTCGGCATGTTGTATGGCGCGGGACATTACGTTGTGCATTTGCCGATCTTCCCGATCCGCGCGATGCAACTGGAAGCCGCGCCGCAACGCGCGGAAGTCGCGCAAATCGAAGCGGCGGCGGGGCGGGCGGTGCGCGGCAATTTTTTCACCGTGGACCTGGAAGCCGTGAGGCGCACCTTCGAGGAAGTGCCCTGGGTGCGCGCCGCGAGCGTGCGCCGCGCGTTTCCGTGGAAGCTGGAAATCGCGCTGGAAGAACAAGTGGCGCTGGCGCGATGGGATTCGGGGCAGTTGGTGAATACGCACGGCGAAGTGTTCGCTGGTGAGACCAGTGAAGCGCTGCCGAAATTTTCCGGTCAGCCGGATTCCGCCGCCGAAGTGACGCGGATGTATCGGGCGTTGAGCGAACAACTCGCGCCGCTGGATCAGAAGATCGCGCAGATCAGTTTGTCGCCGCGCCACGCCTGGCAGTTGCGCCTGGAAAACGGCACGGTGCTGGAATTGGGACGCGAGCAGGCGGAGCAGCGGTTGGCGCGTTATGTGGCGGCGTATCCGCGCAGTCTGGCGACGCTGCCGACACCGCCGCGCTATGTGGATTTGCGTTATGGCAATGGATTTGCCGCTTACTTTGCGGGTGGGCGGGCGTGACAAACCCCCTCTCCCTTGATGGGAGAGGGTTGGGGAGAGGGTGAAATGTCGATGCCCCCCTCTCCCCAACCCTTCCCCCGCGAGGGGGGGAGGGGCTTATGCAGCGGAATCGGAGATGTGACATGAGCAAGAATCGTGAAGCCAAAAATTTGATCGTCGGACTGGACATCGGCACGTCCAAGATCGTCGCCATTGTCGGCGAGATCAAGCCGGAGGGCGGGCTGGAAGTGATCGGCATGGGAATGCATGCTTCTTCCGGCATGAAGAAAGGCATGGTGGTCAACATCGACGCCGCCGTTGGTGCGATTCAGCACGCGCTGGGCGAGGCGGAATTGATGGCGGACTGCAAGATACGCGAGGTGTACACCGGCATTGCGGGCAGCCACATCCGGGGTTCCAACGCGCATGGCATGGTCAAGATCAAGGAGAAGGAAGTCGCGCAGCACGACATTGAGCGCGTGGTGGAAACCGCCAGCTCGATCAGTCTGCCGAGCGATCAGCAAGTGCTGCACATTCTGGAGCAGGAATTCAGCATCGACGGCCAGGGCGGGATTCGCAAGCCGCTGGGCATGAGCGGGATGCGGCTGGAAGTCGAAGTGCACATCGTCACCGGCGCGGTGGCGGCGGTGCAGAACATCATGAAGTGCGTGCGTCGCTGCGGACTGGACGTGCCGATGCACGGGCTGATTCTGCAACCGCTGGCATCAGGCAAGGCGGTGCTGGCTGACGACGAAAAGGACATCGGCGTGTGTCTGGTGGACATCGGCGGCGGCACGACCGATGTCGCCGTGTTCACTGATGGCGCGATACGCCACACCGCCGTGATTCCGATTGCCGGAGACCAGATCACCAATGACATCGCGATGGCGCTGCGCACGCCGACGCGCGACGCGGAGGACATCAAGATCAAGTACGGCTGCGCCTTGCGCCAGCTTGCCGGTGACACGCCGATTGAAGTGCCCGGCGTGGGCGAGCGGGGCGCGCGCATGTTGTCGCGGCAAACGCTGGCCGAAGTGATCGAGCCGCGCGTGGAGGAACTGTACTCGCTGGTGCAAACCGAATTGCGCCGCAGCGGATTCGAGGACCTGCTCTCCTCCGGCATCGTGCTGACCGGCGGCAGCAGTTCGATGCGCGGCATGGTCGATCTGGGCGAGGAAATTTTCCACCTGCCGGTGCGCCTCGGCCTGCCGCGTTACGTCGGCGGCTTGTCCGACGTGGTGAAAACGCCGCGCTTTTCCACCGGCGTCGGCTTGTTGCTTTACGGTTTGGAACAACATCAGCGCGACGAAGCGGAGCGCGAATACTCAGGCTCGTTCAAGGACGTATTGAGAAGAATGACAGAGTGGTTCAAGGGAAATTTTTAAGGGTACGGGTTTTCAAATTTTGCAATTACGAGAAGGAAGGAGAGAGCAATGCCAACATTTGAACTGATGGATGATGTGCAAGGTGCGGTTATCAAGGTCATCGGCGT
>JAITMU010000233.1 GCA_031277195.1 Gallionellaceae bacterium
ATGGCATCGAGGTCATCCGCATCGCCCGCGCCGATGAAATGCTGGTCATCAGAGACCACGGTTTCTTTCGCCATGTAGGCCGTCGCCACGTCGATGATGTAGTGCCCGCGATAACCGTCCTCCGGCCATTCGGCGCTGTCCGGCGTGACGCCCTTGCAGCGCAGTTGCACCGAGCGCGCAAGATTGTCGATCTGCTGTCCTGCATCGTTGTAGTAAAACTCGCGCGTCACATCCCAGCCCGCCGCGTGCAGCACACGGCACAAACAATCGCCCACCGCCGCGCCGCGCCCGTGGCCGACGTGCAACGGGCCGGTGGGATTGGCGGAGACGAATTCCACTTGTATCTTGCGACCTGCGCCGACGGCAACGCGACCATAATCCGCGCCCGCATCCAGAATTTCGCGCACCACACGACGCTTGGCGGCGGCGGCGATAAACACATTGATAAAGCCCGCGCCCGCGACTTCAACCTTCTCCACCATTTCCGACGGCGGCAGCGCCGCAATCAAGGCCTGCGCGATTTCGCGCGGATTGCGCTTTAACGCGCGCGCCAGTTGCATCGCCAAGTTGCAGGCGTAATCGCCGTGCTGCGTCTGGCGCGGACGCTCCAGCGCGATGTCAGCCGACTGCTCCGGCGCGACGGCGAGCAAGGCTTGTTGGAACAGCGAGATTAAATGCGGCTTGAAATCAGAAACAGCGGTAGTCATGTGAAACGCCTTGAGAGAGGCGCGGATTATAGCATCGGCGCACAAACTCCCTCTCCCTTGGCGGGAGAGTTCTCAGGTTGCCCTATCTGGATGGATAGGTATTCACCGCACTGCGGTTTTGCGAAAATTCGCCTGTCGGGATAAGCCAAAGGCGATGCCCAATCAACAATTTTGGAAAACGTGATGAAAAACCGAACCCTTACCGTGCGCGGCGCTGAAGTGACTGTTACCACCCGGCACGAGCAGGACTACATCTCGCTGACCGATATGGTGAAGAATTTCGGTGACGAGAGCATCCTGTATGGTTGGCTGCGCAACCGCAACACCGTCGAATTTCTGGGAATCTGGGAGCAGCTATACAACCCGGCGTTTAACCCTATCGAATTCGATAGGTTTAAAAACCAGGCCGGGCTGAACAGCTTCGCGCTGTCGCCCACCAAGTGGGTCGAAGCAACCGGCGCCATCGGCATTTACGCCAAAGCAGGGCGAGGCGGCGGCACTTATGCCCACAAGGACATCGCGTTCGAGTTCGGCTCCTGGCTCAGTCCCGAATTCAAGCTGTACCTCATCCGGGAATTCCAGCGTCTCAAGGACGAAGAAGCGCGCGCCACATCGCTGGAATGGAACTTTCAGCGCACGCTGGCGAAGATGAACTACCGCATCCACACCGACGCCATCAAGGATCGGCTGATTCCGCCGCAACTGAGCAAAGCACAGATGAGTGTTGTTTACGCCAGCGAGGCCGATTTGCTCAACATGGCGCTATTCGGGATGACGGCGGGAGAGTGGCGGCAAACCAATCCCGACCAGAGCGGCAACATGCGCGATACGGCGACGCTGGAGCAACTGGTGGTGCTCTCCAATCTGGAAAGCATCAATGCGGTGCTGATTCATCAAGGACTGGCAGCGCCGGATCGCCTGATGCAACTCAACGGCATCGCCATCACGCAGATGCGTTCGCTGATCGGCATGAACGGGATCAAACGGCTTGGAAGGGCGACGCCGTAGGTTGGCGATGCGCCCCGAAACGCTTCTGATAGAGGGTGCCCCAACGCCGCGACATATCAGGCATGGCGATGTGTCGGGGTTCATTTCATTCACCCCGACCTACGCGCTCCTCCTACCCCGTCATTCCCGCGCAAGCGGGAATGACGACCGTAGGCTGGCGATGAGCGTAGCGAATCCCAGCGCACACACGCTGGGTCTATCGACCCAGCCTACGCCCCTGTACCCCAGATTGGCTACGTCAATCCTGTAAAGAGACCAAGCCCCAGGTAGTAACCGTTCCTCACGGAACGGTCCTGGCAACACGCAAACCGATGAGGCCGCTCCGGCCGGCGGGCTCGTCCCAGCCGCGAAAGGCGGCGCGCAAGACCTGCGGACCGAAGTCCCACGAACCGCCGCGCAGCACGCGAAACGAACAGTTTCCGCCATTCTCAGCCTGCCAAGCTACACCCGTGGTCGGCGCATTTTGATAATCAATGTGAAAACAGTCCTGCGTCCATTCCCAGACATTGCCGATCACGTCATTCAGGCCAAAAGCGTTCTTCGGGTAACTCCCTACTGGCGATGTATTAGCAAAACCATCAAAACTGCCCGCAGCAGCCTGACTGTTGGTCGTGTAATCAACGAAGTCGTAATAGTTGGCGTATTTCGCCAACTCATTCGTAGTTTGATTGCCGTTTTGATCCGTTGTGATGTTCGGGAAGGGATAAGCCGTTTGTGTCCCGGCGCGGGCAACATATTCCCATTCTGCCTCGCTGAGTAGCCGGTAGCTCTTGCCTGTCTTTTGCGACAACCATTGAACGTAGGCTTGCGCTTCGTTCCAGTTCACGCAAACGACAGGATCATTCGACGTTTGTGGAAAAAATGCCCCTGCTGATAGGCAATCAAAATTTATGGCGGCTGGATCTCCCGCGTAGCCCGTCGCTTGAATGAATGCGCTCCATTGCGCGACCGTAACAGGCGATTGGCCGACCGCAAAAGGCTGCGCAATCGTCACTTGATGTTGCGGACCTTCGTCGTTAGATCGTCCAGGTTCGCTATCTGGTGACCCCATCGTAAAACTGCCTGCCGGTATAACCACCATTGTCGGGCAGACGTCGACGCAATCCAGAAAGGCGGTTCCGGCGGGTGCCGTCACGCAAGCGTTGTTTTGCAATACTTGACTGGCAGAGCACTCCGGCGGTTCCTCTGCAACATCATTGCCTCCGCCTCCGCCGCAAGCGGCCAATACGCAACAGAATATGCCCAGAATCATCCATAGCTTGATTTTCATTGTCGTCTCCTGATTGATAGCCTGTTTTTCATTTGAATGCCAAAAACAAAAAGCCCGATACGCCTGGATGGCATCGGGCTTTTTTGGGAAAAACGGGAACTTTTTACTACACGGCTATCTAAGCGCGCTGTGCGTGCGTGCGTGCGTGCGTGCGTGCGTGCGTGCGTGCGTGCGTGCGTGCGTGCGTGCGTGCGTGCGTGTGAAGTGAATGTGCATGGCTGCGTTTCCCTGTTTTAAGCAGCGTGTTTGTATTTCTTTCAACTATAGCATGGCATTAAGAAATCGGTAATATGTAATATTGAGGATGTTGCGTTTTTCATGTAGGGCGGGGCTTGCCCCCCGCTGCTGACGTTCCACAAATTTCACCGCGCGGGGCAAGCCCCGCCCTACCCCGTCATTCCAGCGCAAGCTGGAATCCAGCAAGAACATACGCTCCGCGTAGCGGACAAAAACATCATGCTGTCCGGCTACGCCGGATTTTTTAATTGGCTGGATTCCAGCTTGCGCTGGAATGACGGGAATCAAGGGGTGTGGGACAGTGCGGACGTTGAAATGCGTACAGCGCGGGGCAACCCCCGCCCTACAAATGACAAAGCCCTCACGAGGAGGGCTTTGGCGTTTGTAGGTGTCTGACGATGACCTACTTTGCCTCCGGCCGCCCCTTCGGGGCTTAACATTCGCTGCGCTCACGTTAGCCTGCGCCGCAACAAACGCCCTCTGGGCGTGTGTTGTCACAAGCTCAAGTAGGTCAGTATTAAACCCTACAAACGCCAAAGCCCTCACGAGGAGGGCTTTGTCATTTGTAGGTGTCTGACGATGACCTACTTTCACATGCGGATGCACACTATCATTGGCGCGGAGTCGTTTCACTGTCCTGTTCGG
>JAITMU010000167.1 GCA_031277195.1 Gallionellaceae bacterium
AGTACGATGTCGCGCTGGACGAGGTGCGGAAGATACGCGCGCTGCGTCCCGATTGGGAATTGGGCGTGCTGGCGGAAGCGCAATTATTGGCGCGCACAGACCCCGCGCAGGCAAGCGGCGCGCTGAAAAATTATCTGGAGACGCATCCGGGTCTGCGGGAAACGCGCGTGTTTTCTCTGGGCGTGATGATGAAGCAAAATCAGTACCCGGAAGCGCGCGAACTGGTGCGGAAGATGCAGGCTGAGCATCCCGATAATTTTGAACTGGCATTTGCCGCCGCCGGACTTTCCGTGCAGATGGGCGAGCTGGATCGCGCTGAAAGCGAGTTGCGCGCGACCTTGCAAAACGGCAACCAGGATCAGAACACGGTGTACTACTACCTCGGTCGTTTGTACGACGAGGAGATGGCGCGCAAGGACGATGCGCTGGCAAGCTATCTGAAAGTGACGGACGGCGAGTATGCGTATCCCGCGCATCTGCGCGCGGCTTTTCTGCTTTATGAGGCGGGCAAACTGAGCGAGGCGCGCGCCCGCTTGCAGCAGACGCCAACGAAAAACGACACGCAGCGCGTGGAGTTGCTGCTGGCGGAGTCGCGCATGTTGAATGACACCGGTCAGCCGGAGGCCGCGTATGACGTGCTGAAACGCGGGCTGGAAAAACTGCCCGATCAGCCGGGGCTGCTGTACGAGACTGCGATGCAGGCGATCCGGCTGGACAAGCACGCCGAATTTGAACGGATGATGCGTCAGGTGATTGCGCTGTCGCCGCAACAGGCGCAAGCCTATAACGCGATCGGTTACAGCTTGCTGGATCGCAATGAGCGCGTGAAAGAGGGCGTGGCGCTGGTGAAAAAAGCCTATGCGCTCGATCCGGACGATCCGGCGATCATGGACAGCATGGGTTGGGCTTACTACCGCATGGGCGATCTGGAAAAGAGTCTGGAATTTTTGCGCCGCGCCTATGCGCTGCTGCCCGATCCGGAAATCGCCGCGCATCTGGGAGAAATTTTGTGGCTGCTGGACAAGCGGGATGAAGCGAAGCGCGTTTGGGAAAACGCGCTGGCGGCGCATCCTGACGATGCCGCGTTGCGCGCGGCCATCGGAAAGTATCAGCCTTGATGCGTCGCCTGTTATTGCTGTGTCTCGTGGTGATGGCGGGCTGCCGCACGCTGCCGCCGCCGGAAACGATGCAGCGTCCCGCTGATCCGGGGCAGGCATCGTTTGATTTGAACGGGCGCATCTCCATCACCCACGACGGCAAGCGCGACGCCGCCAATCTGCGTTGGTCGCATACGCCGGATGGCGACGAGATGTCGCTGGTCGCGCCGCTTGGGCAGACGGTTGCGCGGCTGGTTCGCAACGGGCAGGGCGCGACGCTGGAAACGTCAGAGCAGCGTTATGTGGCGGGCAACATCGGGGAATTGACGCAGCAGGCGCTGGGCTGGACGCTGCCGCTGGAAGGCTTGCCGTACTGGGTGTTCGCGCTGCCGTCGCCGGAAAGCGAATCGGATATTGAATCCGCGCAGGGCGGGCAGGTGTCGGTGTTGCGTCAGGACGGTTGGGAGATGCGCTATCTGCGCTATGCGTCCGAAGCGGCAGACAGTTTGCCGATGCGAATGAGGCTGGCGCGCGAGGGCGTGGAGATTCAGTTGATGGTGGACGAATGGAACATTCCGCGCTGACCTGCCCCGCGCCCGCCAAACTCAACCTGTTCCTGCACGTCGTCGGGCGGCGCGCGGACGGTTATCACTTGTTGCAAACCCAATTCTGTTTCATTGATCTGTGCGACACGCTGCATTTCACGCTGCGCGACGATGGCGTCATTCGTCGCGTTGGCGATCTCGATGGCGTGCCTGCCGAGCAGGACTTGTGCATTCGCGCCGCGCGGCTGCTGCAACAGGAAACCCAATGCCCATACGGCGCGGACATCGCGCTGGAAAAGCGCATCCCGATGGGCGGCGGTCTGGGCGGCGGCAGTTCCGATGCGGCGACCACTTTGTTGGCGTTGAACCGCATGTGGAAGTTGAATCTTTCACGCGAGCGGCTGATGCGGCTTGGGTTGACGCTGGGCGCAGACGTGCCGGTGTTCATCTTCGGCGAAAATGCCTTTGCCGAAGGCGTGGGCGAACGCTTGCAGGCCTGCCCCGCGCCGGATGCCTGGTATGTGGTGCTATTTCCCCCCGTACAGGTCGCTACAGCAGCCATTTTCGCGCGTCCGGAATTGACACGAAACACGATTTCCCTCACAATTCGCGCCCTTCCGACGGCGCACTTGCACAATGATTTGCAGCCAGTGGTGTGTGATTTGCACCTGGAAGTCGCGCAGCATCTGGCTTGGTTGAGCCAGTTTGCCGAGGCGAAAATGACCGGTTCCGGCGCTTGCGTGTTTGCGGCGTTTCCAGATGAACAGGGCGCACGCGCAGTATTGGCGCGGCTTCCAGCGGATATGCAAGGCGTTGTGGCGCAGGGTTTGCCGCATCATCCGTTGCGGGATTTTTAGTTTTTGGGGAGTCGCCAAGTGGTAAGGCACCGGATTTTGATTCCGGCATTCGTAGGTTCGATCCCTACCTCCCCAGCCAGTTGTATTTAACTTTGCCTTGAGGAATCTCACGTGTCTTACGACAGCTTGATGGTGTTCACCGGTAATGCCAACCCCAAGCTCGCGGAGGATGTGGCAAGACACCTTGGCATCAGCCTGGGTCGCGCCACCGTCGGGCGTTTTTCCGATGGCGAAGTGATGGTCGAGATTCTGGAGCATGTGCGCGGCAAGGACGTGTTCGTGCTGCAATCCACCTGCGCGCCGTGCAACGACAGCCTGATGGAAGTGCTGGTGATGGTGGATGCGTTAAAACGCGCTTCCGCTGGCCGCATCACGGCGGCGGTGCCGTACATGGGTTACGCCAGACAGGATCGCCGTCCGCGCTCGGCGCGCGTGGCGATCACCGCGAAAGTGGTGGCGAACATGCTGACCGGTGTTGGCGTGGATCGCGTGCTGACGATGGATTTGCACGCTGACCAGATTCAAGGCTTCTTCGACATTCCGGTCGATAACATTTACGCCGCGCCGCTGTTGCTGGCGGATGTGTGGCGGCATGATTACAAGGATCTGGTGGTGGTGTCGCCGGATGTGGGCGGTGTGGTGCGCGCGCGCGCGCTGGCGAAGCGGCTCGATTCCGACCTCGCCATCATCGACAAGCGCCGCCCCAAGCCGAACGTGGCGAAGGTGATGAACATCATCGGCGACGTGGCGGGGCGCACCTGCATCATCATGGATGACATGGTGGACACCGCCAACACGCTGTGCGAAGCGGCGGCGGCATTGAAAGAGAAGGGCGCGGAGCGCGTGATCGCGTATTGCACTCACCCCGTGTTGTCGGGACCGGCGGTCGGACGCATTGAAAATTCGTCACTGGACGAATTGGTGGTGACGGACACCATCCCGTTGCGCGAAGACGCGCGCAACTGCAAACGCATCCGCCAGCTCAGCGTGGCGGAACTGATGGCCGAGACCATGCGCCGGATCAGCGCGGAAGAATCGGTTAGTTCGTTGTTTATTGATTGATTGCCCCGTCATTCCCGCGAAAGCGGGAATCCAAGGACGTTAGGTTTGAGTTTTGCCTTCCAAAAGTCCTTGGTTCCCCGCTTTCGCGGGGACGACTGGCGTCGTTTGCAACGCCTAATTCCGGGCGCTGCGCAACCCGGAATCACCTGGTCGCGGGTGGTTCTGTTTAACTGGAGAAGTAAATGAAAATCGAAGTCACCGCAACATCCCGCAAGGCGCAAGGAACGGGTGCGAGCCGCCGTCTGCGCAATTCCGGCCTCACGCCCGGCATCGTTTATGGCGACGGCGCACCGTCCCTGATCTCGCTGGATCACAACAGTCTGTACTACGCGCTGCGCAACGAAGCGTTCCACGCTTCGATTCTGACGCTGAATCTCGACGGCAAGAAAGAACAAGTGCTGCTGCGCGATTTCCAGATGCATCCGTTCCGTCAGCAAGTTCAGCACATCGACTTTCAGCGCGTGGACGCGAAGAAAAAGATTCACATGAAGGTGCCGCTGCACTTCATCAACGCCGAAATCTCTCCGGGCGTGAAGCTGCACAGCGGCGTGGTGAGCCACGTTCTGAACGAACTGGAAATCTCCTGCCTGCCGAAACAACTGCCGGAATTCATCGAAGTGGATCTGGCCGGGCTGGACGTGTCGCATCCGTTCCACGTGTCTGATCTGAAGTTGCCGGACGGCGTGACGCTTGCCGGTCATCATCAACCCGGCGACGCCGTGGCGACCGCGCAAGTGCCGCGTGGCGCAGTGGAAGCGGAAGCGACCGCTGCTGCCGATGCTGCCGCTGCCGCCGCACCGGCTGCGGAAGCCAAGAAGTAAGCTGCCTTCAGCCGGAAGCCCGCCATGTTGACGCATGCGCGGGCTTTTTCATTATGAGCGAGATACGCCTGATCGTCGGCCTCGGTAATCCGGGGCGAGAACACGAAGCCACGCGCCACAACGCCGGTTTCTGGTGGGTGGACGCCTACGCGGATGCGCATGTGTCCGGCTTCCGCGCGGAAAACAAATTTCACGGCGAACTGGCGCGCGTGCAGGAAAATGGCAACGAAGTTTTTCTGCTCAAGCCGCAAACATTCATGAACAACAGCGGGCGCGCGGTCGGCGCAGTCGCGCAGTTTTATCGCATCACGCCGGATCAGATTCTGGTGGTGCATGACGAACTGGATTTGCCGCCGGGCGGCGTCAAGCTGAAATTCGGCGGCGGTCACGGCGGGCATAACGGCTTGAAGGACATCATCGCGCAGCTTGGCGACAAGGATTTCTGGCGACTGCGGATTGGCATAGGCCATCCGGGTGAACGCAGCGAAGTCGTCGGCTATGTGCTGAATCCCGCGCGCAAGGAAGAACAACCCCTGATCAACGCCGCCATGCAACGCGCCGCAGAAGTCGCGCCGCTGATCGTCGCGGGCAAGCAGGAAGCGGCGATGTTGAAGTTGCATAGTTGAGGTTGTTTCGCGGGGGCGCTGGAGGATACCCATCCCCACCCTAACCCTCCCCTTGAAGGGGAGGGAACGAAAAAACGGAGCGCGGAAATCCCCTTCCCTTCAAGGGGAGGGTTAGGGTGGGGATGGGTGTCCCCCGTATTTAATATTTTGATTCACAAGGAATCACCATGAGCCTCAAATGCGGCATCGTCGGTTTGCCCAACGTCGGCAAATCCACTCTGTTCAACGCGCTGACCAAGGCGGGCATCGCGGCGGAAAATTATCCCTTCTGCACCATCGAGCCGAACGTCGGCATCGTCGAAGTGCCGGACGCGCGCATGGCGGCGTTGAGCAAGATCGTCAATCCGCAGCGCGTGCAACCGGCCATCGTTGAATTCGTCGATATTGCCGGATTGGTGGCGGGCGCGTCCAAGGGCGAAGGGCTGGGCAACCAGTTTCTCGCCAACATCCGCGAGACCGATGCCATCGTCAACGTGGTGCGCTGCTTTGATGATCCCAATGTCGTCCACGTCGCCGGTAAAGTCGATCCGCTGGCCGACATCGAAGTCATCCTCACCGAACTCGCGCTGGCCGATCTCGCCACCGTGGAAAAAGCCATCGCGCGCGACGGCAAGAAAGCCAAATCCGGCGACAAGGACGCGATCAAACTGGTCGCCGTGCTGGAAAAGCTGACGCCGCATCTCAACGAAGGCAAACCCGCGCGCACATTCGCCTTGAGTGACGACGAAAAAGAAATCGTCAAACCGCTGTGCTTGTTGACCATCAAACCCGCGATGTATGTCGGCAACGTGCTGGAGGACGGATTTGAAAACAATCCGCATCTGGATAAATTGCGCGAATACGCGGCGAAAGAAAACGCGCCGGTGGTGGCGCTGTGCGCCAAGATCGAAGCCGAACTCGCCGATCTCGACGACGCCGACAAACAGGAATTTCTCGCCGATCTGGGATTGGAAGAACCCGGCCTCAATCGCTTGATTCGCGCGGGTTACGAGTTGTTAGGTTTGCAAACCTACTTCACCGCCGGCGTAAAAGAAGTCCGCGCCTGGACCATCCACAAAGGCGACACCGCGCCGCAAGCCGCAGGCGTGATTCACACCGATTTTGAAAAAGGCTTCATTCGCGCGCAGACGGTTTCCTTTGCGGATTTCATCGCCTGCGGCGGCGAGCATGGCGCGAAAGAGAAGGGCAAGATGCGCGTGGAGGGGAAAGACTACGTGGTGCAGGACGGGGATGTGATGCACTTTTTGTTTAATGTTTGATTGAGGGAAGCCTACCCCGCCGTCATTCCAGCGAAAGCTGGAATCCAGCCTGTTAACAAACTCCGGCGTAGCCGGACATCAGGGGTTTGTCCGCTACGCGGTTTGTTTTTTTTGCTGGATTCCAGCTTTCGCTGGAATGACGGCGGGGGTAGGGGGCTGGCAAATCACCCAAACACCCGAAACCGCTCTCCATCATCCATAAACGTCTTTTCGCCAATCGGCGCTTGATTGGAACCAAACGGCATTTGCGCGCGCAGTTTCCAGTTGGCGGGCAGGTTCCATTCGGCGGCGACGGTGGCGTCGGGCAGGGGGTTGTAGTGTTGCAGGCTGGCGCCGATGCCAGCGTTGGCCAGCGCTGTCCACACGGCGAATTGCGCCATGCCGCTGGATTGTTCAGACCAGACCGGAAAATTGTCGGCATAGAGCGCAAACTGTTCTTGCAGTTTGGCGACGACAGCTTGATCTTCGTAGAACAGAACCGTGCCTGCGCCAGCGGCAAAGCCGTTGACTCGCGCTTCCGTCGCGGCGAAGGCGTCGGCGGGCACGATTTTGCGCAGTTCTTCTTTCACGATGCTCCAGAACTTGTCGCTTTGCGCGCCAAACAGAATCACGGCGCGAGAGCTTTGCGAGTTGAAGGGGGAGGGCGACAGTTTGACCGCTTCCTGGATCAGGGCGGTGACTTCCGCTTGGGGCAGGGGCAAATCCTTGCCCAGCGCATATTGGGTACGGCGTTTTTTGATGGCATCAATGCTGGCATTGCTCATTGAGACGTCTCCTGTGAAAGTTGGGTTTTGGACAATTCGCAGAGGTGATTATAAGAGCGCGGAGCGAATGCGGGAACGAAAAAGTTGGATACACTGTGTCGAGCGACTTCCAGTCACAGGCGCTTGGTAAATTCTGTAACATTGCACCCTTTCAAAAGTCACCGGAAATTTCATGAAAATTCACGAGTATCAAGCCAAGGAAGTGCTGCGCGAATTCGGCGTGCCGACGCCGCGCGGCATTCCGTGCTTCAGCGTGGAAGAAGCCGAGGCGGCAGCGCGTGAATTGGGCGGCGCAAGCTGGGTGGTGAAAGCGCAGATACACGCGGGCGGGCGCGGCAAGGGCGGCGGCGTGCAGGCGGCGAAATCGCCCGCCGAAGTGCGCGATGCGGCGACGCGCTTGCTCGACATGCAACTGGTGACGCACCAGACCGGCGCGCAGGGTCAGGTTGTGCACCGCTTGCTGGTGGAAGAAGGCACGACCATCGCCAGGGAATATTACGTCGGCATGGTGATCGACCGCAGCAAACAGCGCGTGGCGCTGATCGCGAGCGGCGAGGGTGGCATGGAGATTGAAGAAGTCGCCGCGCGCGCGCCGGAAAAAATTCATACGATCTGGATTGACCCCGCTGCCGGATTGAGTTTTGACGAGGCGGACGACATCGCGCGCCGCATCGGTATTCCAGAGGACGCGCAGGCGGAAGCGCGCGCGACGCTGCTGGGGTTGTATCGCGCCTTCGTCGAAAAAGACGCGATGCTGGCGGAGATCAATCCGCTGGCGCTGACGGCGGACAAGCGGATTCTTGCGCTGGATGCGAAATTTAATTTCGATTCCAACGCGCTGTACCGTCATCCTGAGATCGTCGCCTATCGTGACCTTGACGAAGAAGACCCCGCCGAAATCGAAGCGTCGAAATTCGGTTTGAGCTACATCTCGCTGGACGGCAAT
>JAITMU010000187.1 GCA_031277195.1 Gallionellaceae bacterium
GCGGGTTCCTGAGAAATGAGGGATGGGGCAATCATAGCATTCCCGCATTCCGATTATCTCCCCGTCATTCCCGCGTGATTTTGGCGGGAATCCAGTGTCTTTGTTTCTTGTTTTGATGCCTCGCTGTGCGAGGCGGTGAGCCACTGGATTCCCGCCAAAATCACGCGGGAATGACGGATGGGAATGACGGAGAAGAAAATCAACATGACAGGCCTCATCTTCCCATCTGTGATAACTTTCCCCAACCATGACTTCCCTCCACCAAATCCTCCGCGACACCTTCGGCTACGAATCCTTCCGCGGCGCGCAGCAAGAGATTGTCGAACACGTCACCGCAGGCGGCGATGCTCTGGTGTTGGTGCCGACCGGCGGCGGCAAGTCGCTGTGCTATCAGCTTCCCGCACTGCTGCGCGATGGCGTCACCATCGTCGTCTCGCCCTTGATTGCGCTGATGCAGGATCAAGTCGATGCGCTGGCGCAACTCGGCGTGCCAGCGGCGTTTCTCAATTCCACGTTGGATGCGGAAGCCGCGCGCGACGTGTGGCGGCGCACGCTGCGCGGTGACTTGAAATTGCTCTACGTCGCGCCGGAGCGATTGCTGACGGAGGGTTTTCTCAATTTGCTGGAGACGCTGCATCAGGAAAATCGCCTCGCGTTGTTCGCCATCGACGAAGCGCACTGCGTCTCGCAATGGGGGCACGATTTCCGTCCCGAATACCGCGAACTCACCATCCTGCACGAGCGTTTTCCGAACGTCCCGCGCATCGCGCTGACAGCCACAGCGGATGCGCCGACGCGGCGCGAGATCGTCGAACGGCTGGCGCTGGAAGACGCGCGGCAATTCGTTTCCAGTTTCGACCGCCCCAACATTCGTTACCGCATCGCGCAGAAAAACAATGCGCGCCAGCAGTTGATGGATTTCATCACAGCATCGCACACCGGCGACGCGGGCATCGTCTATTGTTTGTCGCGCAAAAAAGTGGAGGAGACCGCCGCCTGGTTGCGCGAGCAGGGCGTCGATGCGCTGCCGTATCACGCCGGGTTGGACGTCGCCGCGCGCAATGCGAACCAACAGCGTTTTCTGCGCGAGGAGGGCGTCGTGATGGTCGCCACCGTCGCCTTCGGCATGGGCATCGACAAACCCAACGTGCGCTTCGTTGCGCATCTGGATTTGCCGAAAAGCATGGAAGGCTATTATCAGGAGACAGGTCGCGCCGGACGCGACGGCCTGCCAGCCGATGCCTGGATGGTTTACGGCTTGGGCGATGTCGTGTCGATGCGGCAGATGTTGATGTCCGGCGAAACATCCGAAGAACGAATGCGCGTCGAACTGCGCAAACTCGACGCGCTGCTCGGTTTTTGCGAATCCACCGAATGCCGACGACAAGGCTTGCTGCGCTACTTCGGCGAAATTTATCCCAATGCCTGCGGCAATTGCGACAACTGCCTGGAACCCATCGAACGCTGGGAAGCGACGCAGGCGGCGCAGATGGCCTTGTCCTGCGCGTATCGCACCGGACAGCGTTTCGGCGTCGTGCATTTGATCGACGTGTTGCTCGGCAAGTTGACACCCAAGGTCGAACAATTCCGCCACGATAAATTATCCACCTTCGGCATCGGTGCAGAATTGACGCAACCGCAATGGAGCAGCGTCTATCGCCAACTCGTCGCCGCAGGTTTGTTGAGCGTGGACATCGACGGCTACGGCAGCCTGAAACTCACCGAAGCCGCGCGCCCGGTGTTGCGCGGCGAGCAGGAAGTATGGATGCGGCGCGATCCCGTGCCAGCGCGGCGCACACGAGCCACGCGCGAAAAGAAACAACGCAACGGCGATGATTCCGATCCCTTATGGCAAGCGCTCAAAGCGCGGCGACTGGAACTCGCGCGCGAACAAGGCGTGCCGCCGTACGTGATTTTTCACGACAGCACCTTGCTGGAAATCCTCGAACGCAAACCGCGCACACTGGATGAATTGGCGCAGATCAGCGGCGTGGGGCAGGCGAAATTGGCGCGATATGGCGAGGCGTTTTTGCGGGTGGTTCAGGAAACTGCGTAGGGCGGGGCTTGCCCCACTGCTGTCCCACAATTTTTCTCATACAACAAGCCTCAATTGAATCACTCGCTCTTCAGCAGACGGCGGGTCGGGGCTGAGGATTTCTTGTAGGGTTTTTCTTTCGAACAGATTCATCTGCAATACCCGCAACATTCTCTGCACCGTCCAGCCAGATTGGGCAGCATAGCGAGCGAAGGCCACCAGCAAATAAACGATCAATGCAATCCAGAGTTGCGTCATCACGGCATTGCGTGATGTGCCGACAAATGCCTTGATCTGCAGGCTTTGTTTGATGGCTTTAAAGAACAACTCCACTTGCCAGCGATCCTTGTAGATCGCCGCAATCGTACTGGCAGACAAACCAAAATGATTGGTCAGGAATTGATAATGCTTGCCGGTTTGCGGGCAGCAATACTCCACCAGTCGCAAGCGTGGAGCCTCTCTTTTGAGTGCGCGGGAGCCGCTTAATTGAATGATTTGGTCGCTGATAACCGCGCTGTCGGCAGGCAATGTCCGTAATTCCTGAATCTGATAAGGTGTCTTCGCACGCAGGCGAGTCACAAAGAAAACCCCTTTGTCCGTCAGCGACTTGAACCATTGATAGTCCACATAGCCCTTGTCGAATACCACGATGCTGCCCGATGGAAATGCAAAACAGCGTCCTTGCGTCAAATCACTCTCACGACCATCCCCCAACGCTACAAACTCCGGGATCCAGGTGCCGTGGTTCAGACCAACGCTCAGCTTCACACTCGCATCCACTGCTTGATAAGACGCCCACGGAAACAGTTTGAGCGACAAGTCAATCATGCTCGCATCCAGCGAATACAGCGGATTCTTGAAACGAAATCGTTGTCGTCCCGGCAACCCCTGACATTGCGCCTGTAAGCGATAAAACAATGTCTGATACAACGCAGCCGGTTGCCGTTCATTCAAGCGCGCCAAAGTAGAACGAGCAATCGGTTTCGCACCAAGATGATAGAGCTTGTTTCGTTGCGCCTGTTGATTGGATTGAATATCTCTCAAGCTTTGGCGTCCGGAAAACTGCGCCATCGCCATGCCGATGAATTGATCCCAACGACTGGCAGATCGAAGTCGCTGACCAACATGATGCTGGTTAGCCAACGTTTCAAATTCATGTCTCGAAAGCGGTTTGAGCAGATAGTGAAATGCCGTATTAT
>JAITMU010000056.1 GCA_031277195.1 Gallionellaceae bacterium
AAGCCCAGCAACCAATCGTTCCGGTGCGGATTGCAGCACAACATGCCGCCGCACTGCGACGCCTGTTCCAGCACCACCGGCTCATGGCCGGAGTTATCCAGCCACAACGCGCATGACATGCCGGCAGACCCTGCGCCGATGATGACGATGTTACTCACCGGCTTTCCTGCGCCAGCATATCGCCGCGCCAACACGTTTCGCCCCTCCAGTCACCAGCGCTGTTTTGCCTTGCATTCCGCTCTCCACTACACTCTTGCGTTCGTAAATTATACTCGACCATGCAACCTTCTCTTCCCGCACCCAGCCCCGAAGCCCGCGCCCACAGCGAGCGCCTGTCCGCCTTCATCCGCGACGACATCGCCGCGCACGGCGGCTGGATTCCTTTTTCCCGCTTCATGGAACTGGCGCTGTACGCGCCCGGCTTGGGCTACTACGCCGCTGGCGCGCGCAAATTCGGCGAGGCGGGCGATTTCATCACCGCGCCGGAATTGTCGCCCCTGTTTGGTCGCACCCTGGCGCGGCAAGTCGCCGAAATCATGGCAGAGAGCGCGCCGCGCATTCTTGAATTGGGCGCAGGCAGCGGCAAACTGGCGGTGGATTTGCTGGGCGAACTGGAACGCTTGGACGCGTTGCCGGAGCGGTATTCGATACTGGAAGTTAGCGCTGACTTGCGCGAACGGCAGCAAAAATTAGTGCGTGAGAAGCTGCCGCATGTGTTTGAGCAAGTGGAATGGCTGAATGCCTTGCCGGAGAAAATCGAGGGCGCGGTGATCGGAAATGAGGTGCTGGATGCGTTGCCGGTGGAGGTGGTGCAGTGGCTCCCCTCTCCCCTTGTGAGAGAGGGGCGGGGGAGAGGGGATGCGCCTCACCTTTCCTCTCGCCCCCTCTCCCCTACCCCTCTCCCACGAGGGGAGAGGGGAAATATCATCCTGCAACGAGGTGTCACAACTCAAAACGATGGTTTCGTCTGGCAAGACCGCCCCGCAGAAAACGCCCTGCTCGACGCCGCGCGACAACTTGATCTCAGCGGCGACTACCTCAGCGAAATCTCCCTGGCCACCCGCGGCCTCATCCGCACGCTTTGCGAGCGCCTGCATCGCGGCGTTCTCTTGTTCATCGACTACGGCTTCGGCGCGCGCGAGTATTACCACCCGCAGCGCGACCAGGGCACGCTGATGTGCCACTATCGCCACCGCGCCCACGCCGATCCGTTTTTTCTGCCCGGTTTGCAGGACATCACCGCTCACGTCGATTTCACCGCCGTTCATGATTCCGCCATCGCCAGCGGCGCGCATTTGCTCGGCTACACCTCGCAGGCGCACTTCCTCATCAACTGCGGCATCGGCGATTTCCTCACGGCCAGCGATCCGGAAAATCTGCGCGCGCATTTGCCACTGTCCGCGCAATTGCAAAAGCTCACCAGTCCGGCGGAGATGGGCGAGTTGTTCAAGGTCATCGCATTGGGCAAAGGCATCGAAACCCCGCTGCTCGGCTTTATGCGCGGCGACTTGTCGCGGCTGTTGTGATGACATGAAAAAACGCGCCCACCCCGCCTTTCCCCGTGAACGAAGAAAGGCGGCGATGAGCGCCTTGTTGAATATCTGATTCCTCCCCGCTTACGGGAAAGATCAGAATTGCCTGCTACTGTCCTCCGCAGTCCGTCCGCGTCAGCGTCACCCGACGGTTCTGCGCGCGGCCTTCCGCCGTGGAATTATCCGCGACCGGCTCCGCATACCCCTTGCCCGACACCTTGATGCTGCTGCGCGTCGCGCCACGCGCCACCAGATAATCCACCGCCGCCTGCGCGCGGCGCAGCGACAGCTTCAAGTTGTATTCCTGGCTGCCGATGCTGTCCGTGTGACCCGCCACCTCGCCGCTGACAAACTGCGGGCCGCCCACTTGCGCGATCAATGCGTCCAGCTTGTTCCGGTCTTCCTCCGTCAATTCCGCCTTGTTGAACGCAAACTGCAACTGCGCGCTGGCCTTGCAGGAACAGCCCGTTGCATCCACCGGCGTGCCGCGCGGAGTGTTCGGGCATTGGTCGGTGTCGTCGAACACGCCGTCGCCGTCACTGTCCACCGGCTGCGGCTGCGCTTCCACAACGACAACCGGCGCGGGCGCTTGTTTCGGCCCGTTGACTTCCACCCAACCGTAGTTCGTCGTAGTGGTGCACGCGCCGAGCGCCAGCGCGGTGCAGATTGCGAATAATTTACCGTATGTCATCTTGATTCCCGTTTGAATTTATCGTGTGGGGCTCGGCGTCCCCTCAATTCCAATCACTTTTTCCCCTGTTTCTCTCGCGAGAGAAACAAAAGGAAAAAACAGGCGAAACTATAACATTAAAAACTGATATACGTCGCGAACCTTACTTCAGAAACGCCTCTGCCGCCGCCAGCGCTTCCGTGAATCCTTTGAGGGAAATGGCAAAAACGACATTTTTGCCCGTATCCGCCGCTATTGCGTGCAGATGCAGGGTTTTGCCCTGTTTCAAATGTGCGACGTTCTCGGCGTCGATTTTTATATCAACGATGCAGCCGAGCGGCATGGCCGTGCGAAAACCACGAGGCGGCGCCTGGAGACCTTCATCAATCTGCAAAACCACGCCCCGCTGAAACAGCAATCCGAACGGCAACACCAGCACGCCGGTGACACCGCCCGCTTCGGGGCGCAATTCGGCGCGCAGCAGGCGTTGGCGCTTGTCGTTCTCGTTATAGGTCTGCTCCTGCACAATCGCGCAGACTTTTTCCGTTGCATCGCCATTGGCGCGGGTTGTGCCAAGCACCACCCAGTCGCCGTGGGCTTCCTGCAAGCGACCCGCGTCTTTCGTCTGATTGGTCGTCGGCTTATTGGCCGCTTTCTTGTCTCCCATTGCAACAGTCCTTTCAAAAGTAATATGCGTCAAAGGCGAAGTATAGCCGTGAGAATACGCAATGCGCCATAACGAGCAAGCGGGATCGTGTCCTGGTTTGAAATTTTTGACGAGCGCCCTTGTCGCCTCCCGCCGTCATTCCAGCGTTCGCTGGAATGACGGGGATGACGACGGAACAGGTCGGATCGTTTACAATTTCCCTCCGCTGTTTCCGGCTATCAGGTAAATCATGGCTTCCACCCCCACCTCCGCAATCGTTTCCATCCAGAAAGTCGAGGCCGCGCCGCGACCGGCAGCAGCGGCGCGCGACAACAATGCGCTCACGCTGGATCTCGATGAACGCGCGGTGCTTTATCCGGCGGGCAAGGGCATTACGCGCATTACCTTGTCGCCCGAACGGGGCGGCATCGCCTTCGACGCTGCGTTTGCGTTCAACGAGAGCCGCACGCCGCCGCGCATTCTGTGGTTGTCGCTGGATGACGCCCGTGTTTTCGGGCGCAGTCTGGTGGATAGCGTCTATCAGGCGCGGCCGCAGAATGCGATCACGGAGTCGATGCGAATTGGCATCACGGTGCACACCAACGGCTTTCACATCGACATCGCAGGCGAGGATCATCCGGTTGAATTATTCGTCGGGCTGAATTCCATCTGGCGTTTTGCCTTGCTGATCTTGCGCGCGGTGGATCGGCTGTCGCCGGTTGAGGCGCATTAAGCCTGCTTGCGGTTTTTCCACATCTCGCGGTAAGCCTGCTCCAGTCCGGCGACAAACGCGGGCGTGTCAAACAACGGGGATTTTTCGACGTTTTGTAATTGCTTGCGTAGCTGCTCGCGCGCGGAGGCGGACTGCACGAGCTGATCCAGTTTGTCCTCGTAGTCCTGAAAATTTTCCGTGACCAGTTCCGGCACGCCTGCCGCTTCGAGCAAACTCGCCGAAACGCGGGAGGCGAAGGAGCGGCCTTTCAGGGCAAGCAGCGGACAGCCCGCGCGCAGGGCATCGCTGCCGGTCGTGTGCGAGCCGTAGGGGAAACAATCCACCGCCAGATCCGCCACCTGGTAGCGCGCGATATGCTCAGACCGGCTCAACTTGCCCGCATGGGTCAGACGGGTGAGCGGCACGCCACAACGCTCCGCTTCGACGGCCAGATTACGGAAGATGGCGTCGCTTTCGGCAAACAGCCAGAGGTGCGCTTGCGAATGGCGTTTCAACACGCGCATCCAGATGTCGAATATCTCCGGGCTGATTTTATGCACGGCGTTGAACGCGGCGACGACCACGGCGTTTTCCGGCAGCCCGTATTCACGACGGGATCGCGGTTCCGTCGCAGTGAGTTTGCGATCATTCGGCTGGTAGCAGGGATGCAACCGCACCACTTGTTCGTCGTAAAACGCTTCGCAACCGGACGGCGTGACCACCGGATCGCCGATGATGTAATCCACTTTGTCGATGCCCAGCGTGCCCGGATACCCCAACCAGCTAACGACGACAGGCGCGGGTCGGGCATACGGAATCGCCATCCGGGAAAACGCGGTGTAGCCCTTGAGATCAACCAGAATGTCGAGACCGAGTTGCGCAATCTGCTCGACCGCATCCTTGTCAGATATGCCGTAGTAGTCGATGAATTTATCCCCGGCGCGTTCAATGCGTTCGCGCGCAGGCGAAGGCTCGGGCTTGCCGTAGGAGAGCAGGTAAATTTCAAACTGCGATCGGTCGTGCAGCTCGAAGGCTTCCACGACCAACTGCACCGTCGCGTGATCGTGAAAATCGCATGACCAATATCCAATCCGCAGCTTGTCAGCGTCCGGGGCGCGCGTCGGGCTGGCTGCGTCATAAACGGCAATCGTGCGCGCCTGCTGGCGAGCAAGCTGCAAATGCCAGGCGGGATCGTCTTCGTAAGTCAGCGCGTGAAACGTCTCGAAACGACGCGCGCGCGCGTAAGCGGATTTCACCTTGGGCAAATCGAACGCTTCCCGAAATTGCGTCAACAACCCTGCGCTGCGCAACTGGTTGAGCAGCACGAGATAGGCGTCCGGATTGTCCGGCGCGAGCTTCAGCCGCCGCCGCGTGATTTCGATTGCGCCTTCGTAATTTTTGAGCTTCGCATAAATCGCGGACAGGTTGGTGAGCGCGTCCGCATGATTCGGCTCTTTGCTCAAAACCTTTTGCAGATGGGCAACGGATTCCTCATTCCGCCCGCGATCCATCAGCGCGGCGGCGATGTTGTTCTGAATCGACACGTCATCGGGCGCAAGACGCTCGGCTTCCTTGAGGTCGGCCAGCGCGTTGTCATACTGCTTGCCCGCATGGCGGACATACGCGCGATAACCGTACAAAAACGGCAGATTGAATCGGGTGATCGCCTCGCTCAGCGCCTGCTCCGCCCGCCCGAGATCGCCTGCGACAACATGCACGCCCGCGAGATCCGTCCAGTGCGACGGCTTGTCCTCCGCCGACCGCAACGCAGATTGAGCAAGCGAACGCGCTTGATTGAAAAGTTTGTTGCGAAGCGCGGTTTTGATTTTTTCGGATCGGATCCAGAGCATGGGGTGAACTTTAACATTTTCGGGGTGTGCTGTTGCTTGGGGTTCGCCACGTTACCCCAATCTGCGCAATCTCCGTCATTCCAGCGTAGCCGGACGATAAAGCAAGGTTTTGTCCGCTGCGCGGGTTATTTATTTCTGGCTGGATTCCAGCTTGCGCTGGAATGACGGAGATCAAAAAAAAGCGACCCGAAGGCCGCTTTTTTATTTCCGCGCTTGCAACGCAAGTCTTACTTGATCACCGCATCCAATTCGCCCTTGGCGTAGCGCGACGCCATCGCGTCCAGCGACAGCGGCTTGATCTTCGCGGCTTGACCAGCGCAGCCGAAGGCTTCGTAGCGCGCCTTGCAGATGGCTTTCATGGCTTTGGTGGTTTCAGCAAGGAACTTGCGCGGGTCGAAGTCCTTGGGATTTTCCGCCAGATAGCGACGGGTCGCGCCCGTGGACGCCATGCGCAGATCGGTGTCGATGTTGACCTTGCGCACGCCGTGCTTGATGCCTTCCACGATTTCTTCGACCGGCACGCCGTAGGTCTGCGGCATCGCGCCGCCGAACTTGTTGATGACTTCCAGCCACTCTTGCGGCACGCTCGACGAGCCGTGCATCACCAGGTGGGTGTTGGGAATGCGCGCGTGGATTTCCTTGATGCGGCTGATCGCCAATGTCTCACCAGTAGGCGGCTTGGTGAATTTGTACGCGCCGTGGCTGGTGCCGATGGCGATGGCCAGCGCATCGACTTGCGTCAGCTTCACGAATTCAGCAGCTTCGTCCGGGTCGGTCAGCAGTTGGTCGTGGCTCAACACGCCTTCCGCGCCGTGGCCGTCTTCTTTTTCGCCGTGGCCGGATTCGAGCGAACCCAGACAGCCCAGTTCGCCTTCGACGGAAACGCCGACTGCATGGGACATTCCCACCACTTGGCGGCTCACGTCCACGTTGTATTCAAACGAGGAAGGCGTTTTGCCGTCGGCCAGCAGCGAGCCATCCATCATCACGCTGGAAAAGCCGGATTTGATCGCCTGAATGCAAATCGCGGGAGACGCGCCGTGATCCTGGTGCATCACCACGGGGATGTGCGGATAGGCTTCCACCGCCGCAGAAATCAGGTGACGCAGGAAGGCTTCGCCCGCGTATTTACGCGCACCGGCGGAGCCTTGCATGATGACCGGACTGTTGCATTCATCCGCTGCTTCCATGATCGCCTTGACCTGTTCCAGATTGTTGACGTTGAACGCGGGCAGGCCGTAGCCATTTTCCGCCGCATGATCCAGTAATTGACGCAACGAGACGAGTGCCATGATTTTCTCCTAAAAAAATACCTGATTCATTCTTTGAAGTGTACGGGCAAATTCCTTACAGCTTCAACCCTTCAAACTTTGCGGTGATCGCCCACGCGCACGATCTTCATCGTATTCGTATGGCCGCTGGTGCCGATGGCTTCGCCCACGGTCATCACCAGCAAATCGTTGTTCTTCACCAAACCGAGCCGCACCAATTCTTCCTCCGCGTCGATCAGCGCGGCGGAAGGCGTGTCGCTGCGCGCGGGGTTGAACGTGATCGGATGCACGCCGGAAAACAGCGTGACCTTGGTCAGCGTTTGCTCCACCGGCGTCAATGCGAAAATCGGCACGCCCGCGTTCACGCGCGACATCCACAGCGCGGTGGAACCGGATTGCGTCAACGCCACAATCGCTGCCACGTCGAAATGCGAGGCTGCGTACAACGCCGACATCGCAATGGATTGATCGACGCGACTGAATTCGCCGGACGACGGATTGTAACCGGCGCGGCCGCCCTCCTGATCGCTCTCGGCTTGCAGACAGATGCGCGCCATCGCTTCCACGGTTTCAGCGGGATATTCGCCGACGGCGGTTTCCGCCGACAGCATCACCGCGTCGGTGCCGTCCAGCACCGCGTTCGCCACGTCGGACACTTCCGCGCGCGTGGGGATCGGGTTGTTGATCATGGATTCCATCATCTGCGTGGCGGTGATCACCAGCTTGTCGCGCTCGCGCGCCATGCGGATCATGCGCTTTTGCAATCTCGGCACGGCAGCGTCACCGACTTCCACCGCGAGGTCGCCGCGCGCCACCATGATGGCATCCGATGCGTCGATGATTTCGCCCAGCACGGGAATGGCCTCGGCACGCTCGATCTTCGCCACCAGCAAACTTTCGCCGCCCGCGTCCTGCATCAGTTTGCGCGCCCGCTGCATGTCGGCAGCGGAACGCGGGAACGACACCGCGAGGAAGTCCGCCTTGAGCAGCGCGGCGGTCTTGATGTCCTGCTCGTCTTTCTCGGTCAGCGCGGGCGCGGTGAGGCCGCCACCCTTGCGGTTGATGCCCTTGTTGTTGGACAGGATGCCGCCGCGAACCACCGTGCAATGCACTTCGGCGCCGCGGATTTCATCGACCACGAATTCCAGCATGCCGTCGTTGAGCAACAGGATCGCGCCCTTTTCAACGTCGTTCGGCAATTCCTTGTAGTCCAGACCGACGCGCTGCTGGTTGCCCAGCCCGTCCATGGAAGCGTCGAGAATGAAGTGGTCGCCCGGCTCCAGTTCAATCTTGCCATGCTCAAACCGGCGCACGCGGATTTTCGGGCCTTGCAGGTCGGCAAGTATCCCGACCGTGCGCCCCACTTTCTTCGCTGCGGCGCGCACCATTTCGGCGCGCTCGATGTGATCCGCCGCCGAGCCGTGCGAGAAATTCATCCGCACCACGTCCACGCCGGCGCGGACAATTTGCTCCAATGCCTCCGGCGTGCCGGAAGCGGGACCTAAAGTTGCGACGATTTTTGTTCTGCGTAACATAAATTTGGTTTGTTTGTTATTCCTGCACTGCGCCGCATCTGCTCCTTCCCCTGTTTACGGGGGAAGGCTGGGATGGGGGGACTAAAAGTACGGCATTGCCCCATTCCCCCCACCCTCGCCCTCCCCCGTAAACGGGGGAGGGAAAATGGATTACTTCGCCCGCTGCTCCAAAATCTCAACCGCTGGCAAAGTCTTGCCTTCCAGGTATTCCAGGAATGCGCCGCCTGCGGTGGAGATGTAGGACACCTTGTCGTAAATGTCGTATTTCTGAATCGCGGCGATGGTGTCGCCGCCGCCCGCCAGCGTGAATGCCTTGGTGGTGGCGATAGCATCGGCGATTTTCTTCGTGCCCGCGCCAAACTGGTCGAACTCGAACACGCCCACCGGACCGTTCCACACCACAGTGCCCGCTTTCATGATGATGTCGGCGAGTTCCTGCGCGCTCTTGGGGCCGATGTCGAAAATCATGTCGTCGTCGGCCACGTCATCGGCGCTCTTCAACACCGCCGGTTCGTTGGCGTCGAACTTCTTGCCGCACACCACGTCCACCGCAATCGGAATCGTCGCGCCGCGCGCGGACATCTTCGTCATCAACGCCTGCGCCGTCGGCACCAGGTCATCTTCGCACAGCGACTTGCCGACTTTCTTGCCGGACGCTTTCAGGAAGGTGTTGGCGATGCCGCCGCCCACCACCAGTTGCTCGCACTTCTCGGCCAGCGATTCCAGCACGGTCAGCTTGGTCGAGACCTTGCTGCCGCCGACGATGGCGACCATCGGACGCGCCGGATTGGCGAGTGCCTTGTTCAGCGCGTCGAGTTCTTCGGTGAGCAAAATGCCCGCGCACGCGGTCGGCGCATATTTCGCCACGCCGTGCGTCGAGGCTTCCGCGCGGTGCGCGGTGCCGAAGGCATCCATCACGAACACGTCGCACAGCGCGGCGTATTTCTTCGCCGTCTCATCGACGTTTTTCTTCTCGCCCTTGTTGATGCGGCAGTTTTCCAGCACCACCAGTTCGCCCGGCGCCACGTCGAAACCGCCGTCCACCCAATCCTTGATCAGGCGCACCGGCTTGCCCAGACGCGCGGCGATGTTGTCCGCCACGGGCTGCAGCGAGTTTTCCGCCGTCCATTGCCCTTCTTCGGGACGACCCAGATGTGAAGTGACCATCACTCTCGCGCCCGCTTGCAGACAGTGGTTGATGGTGGCCATCGAGGCCGTGATGCGCGCGTCAGAAGTAACCTTGCCGTCGCTCACCGGCACGTTGAGATCGGCGCGGATCAGTACACGCTTGCCGGCCAGAGGAAGGTCGGTCATGCGGATGAAGTTTGCCATTGAAAAAAGCTCCTGAAAGTTGAGTTGCCAGCCGCCAGTCCGCTCGTCGCTGACAACCAGCGACGAGCGACCGGCAACTTATTTAGCGATGTGACGCGCCATGCGCATCATGTTGCAGGTGTAACCGTACTCGTTGTCGTACCAGGCGACGACCTTGACGAAGGTCGGATCCAGCGCGATACCGGCTTCGGCATCAAAGATGGACGGCGTGGAAGTGTCGCGGAAATCGGTGGCGACTACTTTCTCGTCGGTGTAACCCAGCACGCCTTTCAGCGGACCGCTCTCGGATGCCGCCTTCATCGCCGCGCAGATGGCGTCGTAAGTGGCTTCCTTGTTCAGCTCCACCGTCAGATCGACCACCGACACGTCGGACGTGGGCACGCGGAACGCCATGCCGGTCAGCTTCTTGTTCAGTTCCGGAATCACCACGCCGACGGCCTTGGCAGCGCCAGTGGAAGACGGAATGATGTTTTCCAGAATGCCGCGGCCGCCGCGCCAATCCTTGTTGGACGGACCATCAACAGTCTTTTGCGTGGCAGTGGCGGCATGCACGGTGGTCATCAGGCCGCGCTTGATGCCGAAGGTGTCATGCAGCACTTTAGCGACCGGCGCCAGCGCGTTGGTGGTGCAGGAAGCGGCGGAGATGATGCGCTCGCCCGCATACGTTTCATGGTTCACGCCATACACGAACATCGGCGTGTCGTCCTTGCACGGCGCGGATTGCACCACTTTCTTCGCGCCTGCGGCAAGGTGCGCCTCGCAGGTTTCCTTGGTCAGGAAGAAGCCCGTGGATTCGATCACAACATCAACGCCAACGTCGCCCCATTTCAGGTCGGCGGGATTCCGCTCTGCGGTCAGGCGGATGCGGTTGCCATTGACGATCAGCGTGTTGCCATCGACCGAAATGTCGCCGTTGAAACGACCGTGCACGGAATCGTAGCGCAGCATGTACGCCAGGTAATCCGGCTCCAGCAAGTCATTGATGGCGACAACCTGAAACTCCGGAAAGTCCTGGGCAATCGCACGGAAAGCCATGCGTCCGATACGTCCGAATCCATTGATGCCTACTTTGATTGTCATGAGTCTTCTCCCCAAGTGAATTACAAACTGACCAGCTTATGAAATTTCTTACAAAACGCCTTTCACCGCCTTCACCACATTTTCCGTCGTGAAGCCGAAATGCTTGAACAACTCGCCCGCAGGCGCGGATTCGCCGAAGCAATCCATGCCGACGACTGCGCCATCCAGACCAACGTATTTGTGCCAGAAGCCGGTCACACCCGCTTCCACCGCCACGCGCTTCACACCCTTGGGCAGCACGCTGTCTTTCCAGGCTTGATCCTGACGGTCGAACACATTGGTCGATGGCATGGATACCACGCGCACGTTGATGCCTTCGGCAGCCAGCGCGGCTTGCGCCTTCATCGCCAGATCGACTTCGGAGCCGGTGGCGATAATGATGGCTTGCGGCTTGCCGCCTGCGGCTTCGGACAGAACGTAACCACCCTTGCGAATCGCTTCGATCTGCGGCGCGGTGCGCTGCTGGAACGGCAGATTCTGACGGCTGAAAATCAAACTCGACGGGCCGGTATGACGCTCCACCGCGCACACCCAGGCCACCATGGATTCCACCGTGTCGCACGGACGCCAAACGTCCATGTTCGGAATGAAACGCAGCGTGGTGGTTTGCTCGACGGGCTGGTGCGTCGGGCCGTCTTCGCCCAAGCCAATGGAATCGTGCGTGAACACATAGATCACGCGCTGCTTCATCAACGCCGACATGCGCAGCGCGTTGCGCGCGTATTCCGAGAACATCAGGAAGGTGCCGCCGAACGGCAGCAAACCGCCGTGCAACGCCATGCCGTTCATGATGTGCGACATGCCGAACTCGCGCACGCCGTAGGAAATGTAGTTGCCGGGCTTCGCGGCGGAGACGTGATGCGCGCCCGACCAGTTGGTCAGGTTGGAGCCGGTCAGGTCAGCGGAACCGCCGAGGAATTCCGGCAGCGCCGGTTGCAGCAGGTTGATGGCGTTTTGCGATGCCTTGCGCGTGGCGATGGTTTCCGCTTTTTCGTTGGTCGCGGCAATCGCCTTGGTGATGTGCTCCGTCCAGTCGGCGGGCAGATCGCCCTTGGTGCGACGCTCGAATTCAGCGGCTTCCTTGGGATACGCTTT
>JAITMU010000086.1 GCA_031277195.1 Gallionellaceae bacterium
TTATATCAATATCGGCGTAGCTGCTGGCTCCTCCAGTCGCAACATTGCCAGCAATGACGGTGCCATTGGCAAGCATATCCAGAGCGCCACCGGTGCCATTGACCAAGCGTACTTGAGCGCTACCGGAACCGCCTCCACTGCTGTCCCCTCCGCCGCCACCGCCGCCACCGCAGGCCTGGAGCAAGGTTAACGGAAGCAGTATGAGCAACAGGGTCGAGATTTTTTTCACGGGTACTCCAGTACGATTATGTTGGTTGGATCGGTGTCGCAGGACGCGCTTTCATACAGATTGTGCGGGAATGTCCGGCGTTACGAAAACGCGACGATTATAGTTAAAAAGGGAGGGGCGGGCAATTTTGCCGCGCGGGGAAGCCGGGTCACGGCGCGGCTTCGGTTGCGGGCGTGTCGTCCGCCGCTTTTTTTCGTGTCCTGCGTTGCCGCCGCTCGGCTTTTTCCTTCGGGGACAGTTTCTTGAATTCCCGATAATTTTCCCGTATGCGCTGGCGTTCCTCCGGGGTCATTTTGCTCCATGCGTCGAGGCGTTTGTGGAAGCGCTCCTTTTTTTCGGCGGGGAGGGCAGCGTAGCGTTCAGCCATTTTGAGCAGGCGCTGCTGGCGTTTTTCGGGCAGGGCGTCCCAGCCTGTTGCCAGTGGCGCCAGCGCCTCCTTTTCCGCTGCCGTGAGTTCGTTCCAGGGCTGCGCGAAAGCCGCCGGAGCCGCCAGGCACAGCAGCAGGGCTGCGACGAAGGGCAGCAGGTGACGTGCGAGGAGGCTATTCAGCGGCATAATAGGCGTCAAAGGGGAGATCGTCGGTCAAAATGGCGAATTCCGCATCTATTTCTTCGTATTCGATCTGATGCTGCCACCAAGTGTAGCCGCTGAACAGGACAGCGGCAAACAGCACGGCGGCGGAGGCGCGGAACAGCGGGCTGTGCTGCAAAGGCGCGAAAAACCGGTCGGTGATGCCAGCCCAGGCGAATTCGGGCGCAGTCTGGCGCGCGTCGTAGCGCAGCAGCGCTTCTTCACGCGCGGCGCGCAATTTGGCGCTCAACGCCGGATTAACGCGGTCGGCTGAGTCGGACAGCAGTCGTTTGACGGTGTCGGGGGTCAGATTGTCGGTCATGTCAGGTTTACTCCCTTGGCTTTCAGTGCGGCGGCGAGGGCGTGGGTGGCGCGGGAGCAGTGAGTTTTGACGCTGCCCTCCGAACATCCCATGATTTTTGCCGTCTCCGCCGTATCCATTTCCTCCCAGTAACGCAGCAAAAAGGCTTCGCGTTGACGCGCGGGCAAGGCGGCCAGCGCTTCTTCGATCAGCGCGACGGTTTGCGTCTGTTCGAGCGACTCGTCCGGTGTGTCGGCGTGGCGGTCGGCATCGGCGCTGCGCAGCGTGTCGAACGGGTCGCGTTCCTCCTCATCCGCTTGCGCGGGCGAGAGCGACGAAATCAGCGTGGTCCATAACGAACGCACTTTTTGCCGCCGGTAATGGTCGCGGATGGTGTTTTGCAGGATGCGCTGAAACAACAACGGCAGTTCCGCCGCCGGTTTGTCGCCGTATTTGTCGGCGAGTTTGAGCATGGCATCCTGCACGATGTCCAGTGCCGTGTGTTCATCCCGCACGCCGAACAGCGCCTGTTTGTAAGCGCGGCGTTCGACTTCGGCGAGAAAAGCGGAAAGTTCTGCGCGGCTGGCCAGTTTGGATACTCCGGAGATTGTCGAGTGTGGATGGTAGCAGAATAGCGTTGAGGGGTTGGATTCTTGGTTCCCGCTCTCCTGCTTGCGGGGGAGTTCGCGCGGTACACCACAGCTTACACGCCATCAGGGTTGACCAAAACGCCCCCAACCTTTATCTTGCACGGTTCTCTAATCCAGTTGAATTTAAAGGTAGCATTGCCATGGAACTCACGGGCGCGGAAATTACCATCCGGTGTTTGCAGGAAGAAGGGGTCGAATATGTGTTCGGCTATCCGGGCGGCGCGGTGCTGTTCATTTACGACGCTTTGTTCAATCAGGACAAGGTTAAGCATATTCTGGTGCGCCACGAACAGGCGGCGGTTCATGCGGCAGATGGCTATTCGCGTTCCACCGACAAGGTGGGCGTGGCGCTGGTGACGTCCGGTCCCGGCGCGACCAATGCGGTGACCGGCATCGCCACGGCCTACATGGATTCGATTCCGATGGTGATCATCAGCGGGCAGGTGGGAACCAGCTACATCGGCGAGGACGCTTTTCAGGAAGTGGACACCGTTGGCATCACGCGCCCCTGCGTGAAACACAATTTTCTCGTCAAGGATGTGAAGGATCTCGCCAGCACGCTGAAAAAGGCATTTTTTCTGGCGAAAAGCGGGCGTCCGGGGCCGGTACTGGTGGACATTCCCAAGGATGTCTCCAACCACAAAACGACATTCAGCTATCCCGAAACGGTTAGCGTGCGTTCCTATCATCCGGCGAAGCACGGCGGCGCGGATCAAGTCGCGCAGGCGGTGGAAATGCTGCTGTCGGCGAAACGTCCGGTGGTCTATTCCGGCGGCGGCGTGATTCAGTCGGGCGCGGCGAAACAGTTGACCGAACTGACGCGGCTGCTCGGTTTTCCCATCACCAACACGCTGATGGGGCTGGGCGGTTATCCGGCGACGGACAAACAATTCCTCGGCATGCTCGGCATGCACGGCACTTATGAGGCGAACCTCGCCATGCAGAATTGCGACGTGCTGCTGGCGGTGGGCGCGCGCTTTGATGATCGCGTGATTGGCGACGTGGCGCATTTCGGCCAGGTGCCGCGCAAGATCATCCACGTTGATATCGACCCGTCTTCCATCGCCAAGCGCGTGCGCGTGGATGTGCCCATCGTCGGTGATGTGGCGCATGTGCTGGATGACTTGCTGGCGGCGTTGCGCGCCAGTCAGCGCAAGCCGGAAGTGGCGGCCTGGTGGAAGCAGATCGAAGAATGGCGCAGCCGGAATTGCCTCGTTTATCGCAATTCCGATGAAGTCATCAAGCCGCAATACGTGATGGAGAAACTGTACGAAATCACCGGCGGCGAGGCGTTCGTGACCTCCGACGTGGGGCAGCATCAGATGTGGGCGGCGCAATACTACAAATTCAATGAGCCGCGCCGCTGGATCAACTCCGGCGGTCTCGGCACGATGGGTTTCGGCCTGCCTGCGGCGATGGGCGTGAAGCTCGCGCATCCCGACGCGACGGTCGCTTGCGTCACCGGCGAAGGCAGCATCCAGATGAACATTCAGGAGTTGTCCACCTGCAAGCAGTTCCGCCTGCCGATCAAGATTGTGGCGCTGAACAACCGCTATCTTGGCATGGTGCGGCAGTGGCAGGAATTTTTTCACGGCAACCGCTATTCGGAATCTTATATGGACGCGTTGCCGGATTTCGTGCGCCTGACCGAGGCGTTTGGCCATGTCGGTATGCGCATCGAAAAGCCGTCTGATGTTGAATCTGCGCTGAAAGAAGCCTTCGCGCGCAAGAACGATCTGGTGTTTCTGGATTTCCAGACCGACCCGACCGAAAACGTGTTCCCGATGGTGCCGGGCGGCAAGGGCTTGTCCGAAGTGATTCTGGCGGAGGATTTGTAATATGCGCCACATCATTTCCCTGTTGATGGAAAACGAAGCGGGCGCGTTGTCGCGCGTGGCGGGGTTGTTTTCGGCGCGCGGCTACAACATCGAATCGCTCACCGTCGCCCCCACCGAAGATCCCACCTTGTCGCGCATGACCATCGTCACCAGCGGCTCTGATGCCGTCATTGAGCAGATCAACAAGCAGCTCAACAAACTGGTGGACGTGGTGACGGTTCTGGACTTGAGCGACGGCGAGCATCTGGAACGCGAGTTGATGCTGGTCAAAGTGTGCGCCAAACGCGCGGATCGCGATGAGCTGACGCGCCTGATGGATGATTTCCACGGTCGCATCATCGACGTGAGCGACAATACCTACGTCGTGGAACTCACCGGCAGCGGCGAAAAACTCGACGGCTTTTTGGCCGCGATAGACCATAGCCTGATTCTCGAAACCGTGCGCACCGGCGCATCGGGGATTGGCTGCGGGGAAAGAATTCTGCGTTTGTAATCAATCTGCCGTCATTCCCGCGAAGGCGGGAATGACGGCGTAGGGATTTTTTTAAAGAGGCTAAATCATGAAAGTGTATTACGACAAAGACGCCGACCTGTCCCTGATCAAGGACAAGCAGGTCACCATCATCGGCTACGGCTCGCAAGGCCATGCGCACGCGCTGAACCTGAGTGAATCCGGCGTGAACGTGACGGTCGCGCTGCGCAAGAACGGCGCTTCCTGGAAGAAGGCCGAAGGCGCGGGTTTGAAGGTGGAAGAAGTCGCCGCCGCCGTGAAAAATGCTGACGTGGTGATGATGTTGTTGCCGGACGAGAACATCCCGGAGGTTTACAACAACGAAGTCCACGCCAACATGAAACCCGGCGCGGCGCTGGCGTTCGCGCACGGCTTCAACGTGCATTACAACCAGGTCGTGCCGCGCGGCGATGTGGACGTGATCATGATTGCGCCCAAGGGTCCCGGTCATACCGTGCGTTCCGAATACCTCAAGGGCGGCGGCGTACCCACGCTGATCGCCGTATATCAGGACAAGAGCGGCCGCGCGCGCGACATCGCGCTGTCGTATGCCGCAGCCAACGGCGGCACCAAGGGCGGCGTGATCGAAACCAAGTTCCGCGAAGAAACCGACACCGATTTGTTCGGCGAACAAGCCGTGCTGTGCGGCGGTGCGGTGGAACTGGTCAAGGCTGGTTTTGAGACATTGACGGAAGCGGGCTACGCGCCGGAGATGGCCTACTTTGAATGCCTGCACGAATTGAAGCTGATCGTCGATCTGATGTACGAGGGCGGCATCGCCAACATGAACTACTCCATCTCCAACAACGCGGAATACGGCGAATACGTCACCGGTCATCGCGTGATTGCCGATCAAGCGCGCGCGGCGATGAAGGAGTGCCTGAAGAACATCCAGAACGGCGAATACGCCAAACGCTTCATTCTGGAAGGCCGTACCAATTACCCGGAAATGACCGCGCGTCGCCGTCTGACGGCAGAGCATCCGATCGAAAAGGTCGGCGGCCAACTGCGCGCGATGATGCCGTGGATCAGCAAAAACAAATTGGTGGATCAATCGAAGAACTAACATCTATCCGTCATTCCCGCGAAGGCGGGAATGACGGAACTGGTTATGAACTACCCTCACCCAATCATCGCCCGCGAAGGCTGGCCTTACCTCACGGCGTCCGTTGTGCTGGCGCTGGTCGTCACGTATTTCTGCGCGGCCTGGTCGATTCCGTTCTGGATCATCGCGCTGTTCGTGCTGCAATTTTTCCGCGATCCGCCGCGCGACATTCCGCAGGAGGCGGGCGCGGTGTTGTCGCCCGCGGATGGGCGCATCGTCGCGGTGGAATCCGTGCGGGACGATTACGCCGGACGCGATGCGATCAAGGTCAGCGTGTTCATGAACGTGTTCAACGTGCATTCCAACCGCAGTCCGGTGGATGGCGTGGTGCGGGACGTGCAGTATTTTCCGGGCAAGTTCGTCAACGCCGATCTCGACAAGGCCTCGCTGGAAAACGAGCGCAACGCGGTCGTGCTGCAGACGACGGACGGTCAGACTGTCACCTCCGTGCAAGTGGCCGGGCTGATCGCGCGACGCATTCTCTGTTACACCCGCGTCGGCGAAACGCTTGCGCGCGGTCAACGCTACGGCTTCATCCGCTTCGGTTCGCGCGTCGATGTCTATCTGCCGACGACCGCTACCGTCAACGTCTCCATCGGTGATAAAGTATCCGCCACGACCACCATCCTGGCACGGATCTGATGTCTGATCAGCAAAACCGAAAACCGATGGATCTGCGCAGGCGCGGCATTTACATCCTGCCTAATCTGTTCACCACTGGCGCGTTGTTCGCCGGTTTCTTCGCCATCGTGCAAGCGATGAACATGCGCTATGAGCTTGCCGCCATCGCCATTTTTGCCGCGATTGTGCTGGACGGGCTGGATGGTCGCGTGGCGCGCATGACGCACACGCAAAGCGAATTCGGCGCGGAATACGACAGCCTTTCCGACATGGTGTCTTTCGGCGTCGCGCCGGCGCTGGTGGTTTACGAATGGACGCTGAAAGGGCTGGGCAAGTGGGGCTGGTTCGCCGCCTTCATCTATTGCGTCGGCACGGCGCTGCGGCTGGCGCGATTCAACACCAACATCGAGGTGGTGGACAAAAGCCATTTTCAGGGCTTGCCGAGCCCCGCCGCTGCCGCGCTGGTGTCGAGCTTCGTGCTGGTCATGCGCGACAACCATTATTCCGGCGATGTCGTGAGCGTCGCTGCCGCCGTCCTGACAGTGTTCGCCGGTTTCAGCATGGTGAGCAATTTCCGTTTCTTCAGCTTCAAATCGCTCAACCGCAGGATGGTGCCGTTCATCGCCGTCTTTCTGTTCGCGCTGTTTTTCATCCTGGTGTCGGTCGATCCGCCCATCATTCTGTTCCTGCTGTTTTTCGGTTACAGCCTGTCTGGTTATGTGACGTATTTGTGGGGACGTTATGGCAAGCGCGACGAAACCGTTGCGGCGGAGCCGCCGCAAGAGGTTGAAAGCCCATCACCCGCAGAAAATGAGGATGTCTATCGTTAATTCTGGTTTTTTTGGAAGATTATTTCAAAATAATCCGATTTGACGGCTATCTTCGCAATTATTTCCCGCCGTTGTACCGTTATCATCTCCCCCGTCAT
>JAITMU010000182.1 GCA_031277195.1 Gallionellaceae bacterium
CGCTTTAGAATAGGTTATTCTGGAATGAGCGATGCTTCCCCTCACCCTAACCCTCGCCCCAGAAATGGGGAGAGGGAAAATAGTCCCCTCTCCCCGCTTGCGGGGAGAGGGTTAGGGTGAGGGGAAGCATCGCTCATTCCAAAATAACCTATTCTAAAGCGCTATCGCGCGTTTCTTTCATCGCCGCCACCGCCATCAAACTCACCAGCGCAGCAACGGAAATATAACCGCCCACCCAGGCCAGTCCGCCATGCATCACCAACTGCTGCGCCAGCCAGGGCGCGAGCGATGCGCCGAGAATGCCGCCGAGGCTGTAGGCTGCGCCTGCGCCGGTGTAGCGCACGGCGGTGGGGAACAATTCAGGCAAGAGCGCGCCCATCGGCGCGAAGGTCGCGCCCATCAGGAACAGTTCGAGCGAGAGAAACAACGTAATCAAACCGGGCGAGCCGCTGCCCAGCCAGGGCGCGAGCAAAAAGCCGGACAGGAGTGCGGCGACGTTGGCGACGAGCAACACCGGACGACGGCCATAGCGATCACTGGCGCGCGCCGACAGCACCGTCGCCAATGCCATGAAGACAACGGCGACGCACAGCATGGAGAGGAACTCCCGACGCGGGATGTGCAGCGTATCGACGCCGTAGTTCAAGGCGAACACGGTGGAGATGTAAAACAGCGCGTAGCACACGACGATGGACAGCGCGCCCAGCAACAGCGGCGTGAGATGGCGCGAGAACAGTTGCATGAGCGGGACGCTGGCCGGTTTGGGCGCGCGGGCGAACACGGGCGTTTCGGCGAGTTTCAGTCGCACGTACAAACCGATGACCAGCAAAATCGCGCTGGCGAGAAATGAAATGCGCCAGCCCCAATCGCGGAACTGCGCGTCGGTGAGCAGTTGCGACAACAGTAAAAATCCGCCGGTGGCAAGCAGAAAACCGGCTGAGGGCCCCAGTTGCGGGAACATGCCGAACCAGCCGCGCCGTCCTTTCGGCGCGTATTCCGTTGCCAGCAAGGCCGCGCCGCCCCATTCGCCGCCCAAACCGATGCCTTGCGCGAAACGCAGCAGGCAGAGCAGGGCGGGCGCGCCCCAGCCGAGCAGCGCGTAGCCGGGCAGCAACCCGATCAAGGTGGTGGACACGCCCATCAACAACAAGGACGCGACCAGCGTGGATTTGCGCCCGATGCGATCGCCGAAATGCCCGAACAGCAATGCGCCGATCGGGCGGGCGAGAAAAGCGATGCCGAAAGTGAGAAACGCATTCATCGCCTGCGCGGCGGGATCGGTGTCGGGAAAAAACACGGGACCAATCACGATGGCAGCAGCCAGTCCGTAGATATAGAAATCATAGAACTCGATGGCGGTGCCGATGAAGGAGGCGAAGGCGATGCGGGCGGTGGACATGGGGGGATTTTAGCGGAGTGGATGGGGTTTGTCGGGGGCTTCATTTTTCCCCTCACCCTACCCTCTCCCCATAAATGGGGAGAGGGAAAAATAGTTCCCTCTCCCCGCTTGCGGGGAGAGGGCTAGGGTGAGGGGTCGAGCACCTCTCGCAAGATATGCTACGATTCCCCCTCCCCTCGGCGCACATCCCCGCGCCATGTCCGAACCACCCTCATTCAAGGAGGATCCCGTGAAACGTCTCGCACTGCTTTTTTTGTTTTTCACCCTGCCCGCATTCGCCGCGTTGACCAGCGGCACAACTGCGCCAACCTTCACGACGCAGGCGTCGCTCGCCGGCAAGGAATTTACCTATTCGCTGGCAAACGCGCTGAAAACGGGGCCGGTGGTGGTGTATTTTTATCCCGCCGCATTTACGCAGGGATGCAACATCCAGGCGCACACCTTCGCCGAGAACATGGATAAATTTGCGGCGGCAAACGCGACGGTGATCGGCGTCTCCACGGACAAGATCGCCACGCTGAATGCGTTTTCCGCCGACCCGCAATACTGCGCGGGCAAACTGCCGGTGGCTGCCGATACCGACGGCAAAATCGCCCGCAGTTATGACCTGCAAATTTCCGGCGGATTCCCCGGCCTGAAAGACACGCGTGGCGTAGCCATCGACCATGATTTTGCCGAGCGCACGACGTTTGTCATCACGCCGGACGGCAAGATCGCCGCCACGGTCGGCGGCATGAAACCGGCGGAGAACGTGATGAAGTCGCTGGAGATTGTGCGCAAGATTGCCGAAGGCAAAGCGATTAACTGATTAATTTCGACAAGTGAAAGGAATGCTCATGCGTACTTCCCGAATTGTTTTTGCCGCCGCGCTGGCGGCGTGTTTGTCCATGCCCGCGTTGGCAGATATTTCCGCCGCGGTTGCGGACAGCGCGCGTCCTGCGGAAGACACTGCGCGCGACGCAGGCCGCAAGCCGACCGATACGTTGACGTTTGCCGACATCAAGCCGGGGATGCAGATTGCGGAATTGATCCCCGGCGGCGGTTATTACACGCGCTTGTTGAGCGCTGCCGTCGGCGCGGACGGGCATGTGTATGCGCTCATCCCGCCGCCCAAACCCAATCTGCCTGATTCAGCTAAAGCCATCGGTGCCATCGCCGCCGATGCGCATTACGGCAACATCACGATCTCAACCTTGTCGTATGCCGAACCGGCGCTGGGGTTGTCGCAACAGGTTGATCTGGTATGGACGACGAACAATTATCACGACATGCATAACGCGCTGGACGAGGCGGGCATCGTGGCGTTCAACAAGATCGTGTTTGACGCCTTGAAACCGGGCGGCGCGTATATCGTAATCGACCACGCCACCGCAGC
>JAITMU010000008.1 GCA_031277195.1 Gallionellaceae bacterium
CAAGCCGCGATCAGCGGTTTCGCCTTGCTGTTCGGCTTCGCTTTTTTGCCGCTGTGGCAACTGAAAAGTGTGCCGTCCTTGCGCGTCATCCGTCGCGAACTGGGCGCGCCGGACGCTCGCGCAGGTTTGCTGTATCTCTCCGGCGGCGCAGTGTTGTGCGCGCTGTTTTTATGGCAGGCCGGATCAGTCAAGCTGGGGCTGACCGTGCTGGGCGGATTGGCAGCGGGATTGATCGTGTTCGGTTTTCTGGCCTGGTTGCTCGTGCGCGCACTGTCCCGGCTGGGCGTGCATGCGTTTTCCAATCTGGCGCGACATTCGCGCGGCAATGCCATGCAAATCGTCGCCCTCAGCCTGGGCGGCATGGCGCTGTTGCTGCTGACTTTTGTGCGCGCAGACCTGCTGGAAAGCTGGCAGGAACGCTTGCCGCCGGACATGCCCAATCATTTCATCGTCAATATCCAGCCTGAGCAGCGTGACGCAGTGCGCGATTTTTTCACGCAGCAGCGTTTGCCGGTTCCCAACCTGTTCCCAATGGTGCGCGGTCGATTGGTCGAGATCAACGGTCAGCCGGTCAGCGGTGAAAGCTATGCCGATTCCCGCGCGCGCGGACTGGTGGAGCGCGAGTTCAATCTGTCCTGGTCGGATGAGATGCCCGCGCATGACGAATTGGCGCGCGGAAAGTGGTGGAAAAAAAATGACGCATCGGCGTTATCGGTTGAGGAGGGTTTGGCGAAAACGCTGGACATCCACATGGGCGACGTTCTGACCTACGATGTCGCAGGCGAACGCTTCAGCGCGCCGGTGACAAATTTCCGCAAGGTCGAATGGGACTCGATGCAGGTGAATTTCTTCGTCATTACGACGCGGGATTTGCTGGAAGACCAGCCCGCCAGCTACATCACCAGTTTTCATCTGCCGCCGGACAAGAGGCAGGCGGCAAACGCGCTGATTAAAACTTTTCCCAATCTGTTGCTGATCGACGTCGGCGAAATGATCGAACAGGTGCGCAACATCATGGATCAGATCGCGCGCACCATGAGCGTGGTGTTCCTGTTCACGCTGGCAAGCGGGCTGGCGGTGTTGTACGCAGCGCTGCTCGCCACCCAGGATGAACGCGTACACCAGACTGCGATCCTGCGAACCCTGGGCGCAGACAGCCGCTATCTGCGCCGCCTGCATCTCGCCGAATTCGCCACGCTGGGCGCGCTGAGCGGCCTGTTCGCGGTGGCGGGCGCGGTGTTGCTGGGCTGGATATTGGCACGAGAAGTGCTGGACATTCCATACCATCCCGGCATCGCAATCTGGCCGGTCGGAATCGGCGGTGGCGCAGCGATAGTCGCGCTGGCCGGCTGGCTGGCAACGCGCCGCACAGTGCGCATGTCGCCGTTGCGGGTGTTGCAGGAAATTTGAACGGGCGTGCACCCCGTAGGCTGGGATGAAACGGAGTGGAATCCCAGCATCGAATACCACCCGCGTAAAACAAGCTGGGATTTCATCCCAGCCTACGGCGACCCTGCCGGCTGTTCAGGAAGTTTGAACTGGCTTGTGCTTTCAGTTAGAATGCGCGTCCTTTTACAGGCGCGTAGCTCAGCTGGTTAGAGCACCACCTTGACATGGTGGGGGTCGTTGGTTCGAGTCCAATCGCGCCTACCAAACTCTTAGAGTGCGGCTTTGCCGCATTTTGTATTTTTGGTCGGTGGATTTGCCATGCCTGTCATCACATTACCAGACGGTTCCCGGCGCGATTTTGCGCAGGCGGTGACTGTTGCCGAAGTTGCCGCCAGCATTGGCGCGGGCTTGGCGCGCGCGGCGTTGGCTGGCAAGGTGGACGGGAAATTGGTGGATACGTCGTATTCCATCGAGGCTGATTCGCAACTCTCCATCATTACCGACAAGGACGCCGACGGGCTGGATCTGATCCGCCATTCCACCGCGCACTTGCTGGCTTATGCAGTGAAGGAGTTGTTTCCCGAAGCGCAAGTGACCATCGGGCCGGTGATCGAAAACGGCTTCTATTACGATTTGTCATTTTCGCGCACGTTCACGCCGGAAGATTTGGTCGCCATCGAAAAACGCATGACGGAACTGGCAAAGCTCGATCTGCCGGTGACGCGCCGCGTGTTGCCGCGTGATGAGGCGGTGGCGTATTTCAAACATCTGGGCGAGCATTACAAAGCCGAAATCATTGCGTCGATTCCGCAGAACGAGGACGTTTCGCTGTACAGCGAGGGCGAGTTCACTGACCTGTGCCGCGGCCCGCACGTGCCTTCGACCGGCAAGCTCAAGGCGTTCAAGTTGATGAAAGTGGCGGGCGCGTATTGGCGCGGCGACTCGAACAACGAGATGTTGCAGCGCATCTATGGCACGGCCTGGGCGAAGAAAGAAGACCTCGATGCGTATCTTTACCGCCTGGAAGAAGCGGAGAAACGCGACCATCGCAAACTGGGCAAACAGCTTGATCTTTTCCACATGCAGGACGAAGCGCCAGGCATGGTGTTCTGGCACAACAACGGCTGGGTGATCTGGAAGGAAATCGAGAGCTATGTCCGCGAACGTCTGCGCGATGCGGGTTATGAGGAAGTGCGCACGCCGCAGGTGATTGATTTGAGTTTGTGGGAGCGTTCCGGGCATTGGGGCAAGTATGCGGTGAACATGTTCACCACCGAGTCGGAGAACCGCCGTTATGCGGTCAAGCCGATGAACTGCCCGTGCCATGTGCAGATTTTCAATACCGGCTTGCACAGTTACCGCGATCTGCCGCTGCGCATGGCGGAGTTTGGCTCATGTCATCGCAATGAACCGTCCGGCGCGCTGCATGGCCTGATGCGCGTGCGCGGCTTTACCCAGGACGATGCGCACATCTTCTGCACGGAAAATCAACTGAGCGACGAAGTGGCTGCGTTCATCGACCTGCTGTATTCGGTCTATCGCGATTTCGGTTTTGAGGATGTCATCATCAAGCTGTCCACCCGTCCGGAAAACCGCATCGGCTCCGATGAAATGTGGGATCGCGCCGAAACGGCGCTGTCGGATGCGCTGACGCGGCACGGGCTGGCGTTTGAATACTTGCCGGGCGAGGGCGCGTTCTACGGTCCCAAGATTGAGTTCACGCTGAAAGACAGCCTGGGACGCATGTGGCAGTGCGGCACGATACAGGTGGACTACAACATGCCGGAGCGGCTGGGCGCGGAATATGTGGACGAGGACAACTCGCGCAAAGTGCCGGTCATGCTGCATCGCGCGATTCTGGGGTCGATGGAGCGTTTCATCGGCATCCTGATCGAGCATTACGCCGGCGCGTTCCCGCTGTGGCTGGCGCCGGTGCAGATGGTGGTGATGAATATCACGCAGGCGCAGGAGGATTATGCCGTTGCGGTGACGAATGCGTTGCGCGCGGCGGGCTTCCGGGTAAATCCAGATTTGCGTAATGAGAAAATTAACTATAAAATACGCGAACATAGCCTGCA
>JAITMU010000106.1 GCA_031277195.1 Gallionellaceae bacterium
GCGCTGGGATGTTCGTCGGAAAACACCGTCAGCACGCCGCGGCGGATGCCGTAATGGCGCAACAGCCGTTTGCGCATTTGCCGCGCCAGCGGGCACATCTCGGTTTTGCTGATGTCCACGAGGCGAATGCGCGCGGGGTCGGTGCGGTTGCCCGCGCCCATACTGGACGCCACGCGCAGCCCGCGTTTCACGCTTTCGCCGACCAGCGCCACTTTGCAGGCGAGCGAATCAATGCAATCGGCGACGTAATCGCAATCGTCCGGCACCAGTTCGTTCACGTTGCCCGTGTTGAGAAATTCGCGCAGCACGATGACTTCGCAAGCGGGATTGATGTCGGCGATGCGGGCGCGCATCAGTTCGGCCTTGGATTGGCCGACGGTGGACAGCAGCGCGGGCAGTTGCCGGTTGATGTTGCTGGCGACGACGACATCGTGATCCAGCAGCGTGAGACGCCCCACACCGGCGCGCGCCAGCGCTTCGGCGCAATAGGAACCGACGCCGCCCATGCCCGCGATGAACACATGCTTGCCGGCCAGTTTTTCCAGACCGGCATCGCCCAACAGAATGTGGGTGCGTTCGAATTGAGGAGGTGTTGGAGACATGGATTAAATGCGGGGACTGGACACCCATCCCCACCCTGACCCTCCCCTTGAAAGGGAGGGGATGAGCGGAGAAGACACCTCTTTCCTACCGCTTCCCCGCCAGTTTGCTGTGCCGGACGGAATACGCGAAATAGAACACGCAGCCTAGCGCAACCCAGATACCGAATCGCCCCCAGGTAGCGGCTGGCAAAAAAGCCATCAGCGCGGCGCAGGACAGTATGCCCAGCACGGGAATGACCGGATGCCAGGGATTTTTGAACGGGCGGGGCAGATCGGGTTGGCGCATGCGCATTGCGATGACACCCACGCACACCATCACGAAGCTCGCCAGCGTGCCGATGTTGACCGTTTCGGCGAGTTCGCCCAGCGGGAAAAATCCGGCGATGAGCGAAATCACGAAGCCGCACATCAGGATGATGCGCGCCGGCGTGTGGCGATTGGGATCGACTTTGGAAAAGACCGGCGAGATCAGTCCGTCGCGGCTGACGGCGAACAAAATGCGCGTCAGGCCGTACAGCAGCACCAGCAGCACCGTGGTCAACCCTGCCAGCGCGCCGGTCGCCACCAAAGTCGATGACCAGGTGTAGCCGATTTTCGCCAGCGCGTAGGCGATCGGCGATGAGACGTTGAGTTCGGTATAAGAGACGATGCCCGTCAGCAAGCCGGAGGTCAGAACATAAATGACGGTGCAGACCACCAGCGAGGCGATCAAGCCGATGGGCAAATCGCGTTGCGGATTTTTGGTTTCCTCGGCGGCGGTGGAAACGGCGTCGAAGCCGAAGTAGGCGAAAAACACCAGCGACGCGCCCGCGAACACGCCTGTGGTTTTGCCGTCCGGCAGCGATTCATACCAGCCAAACGGCGTGAACGGCTGCCAGTTGTCCGTGCTGAAATGCAGCGCGGCGATGAAGATGAAAATGCCGATGACGCTCAACTTGACGATCACCATGAGGTGATTGAAACGCGCGCTTTCCTTGACGCCGGCGATGAGCAGCAAGGTCAGCACCCAGATGATGGTGAATGCCGGAAGATTGATGTAGCCGCTGATTTTTTCTTCGCCGGGCGCATGCGCCAGCATTTCCGGAAAACTTATGCCGAAATTGTCCAGCGTGAGCGTGAAATAGCCCGACCAGCCACTCGCCACCGCCGCCGCGCCGACGCCGTATTCCAGCAACAAAATCCAGCCGACCAGCCAGGCGAAAATTTCGCCGAATGCCGTGTAGCTGTAACTGTACGCGCTGCCGGAACCGCCGATGGAAGCGGCCAGCTCTGCGTAAGCCAATGCGGCGAATGCCGCCGCGATGCCCGCGAACACAAAAGAAAGCATGACCGCCGGACCGGATTGCAATGCCGCCGCTTTGCCGGTCAGCACGAAAATCCCCGCGCCCACCGCGCAGCCTATGCCCAACAGCGTGAGGTCAAACGCGCTCAAGCATTTTTTCAGCTCGCTATCCGCGTGCGGCGTAACCGGTTTGGTACGAAACAACTGCTTCAGCATTGTGGCTCCCTGCGTGTCGTTATTTGCCGCGGATTATCCATTAAGCGTTTGGCGAGCGCCATCCCATGTAAATGGTGGCAGTCGGGGTCGCGGGTTTCCGCACGATGTTAGAATGCCCGCCTTCATTTCAAGGCTTCGTCATGCTTTCCACCGCAAACATCACCATGCAATTCGGCGCCAAGCCGCTGTTTGAAAACGTCTCCGTCAAATTCGGCGACGGCAATCGCTACGGCCTGATCGGCGCGAACGGCAGCGGCAAATCCACGTTCATGAAAATCCTCGGCGGCGATCTGGAGCAGACCTCCGGCGAAGTCATGCTGGACAAGGGCGAGCGGCTGGGCAAATTGCGCCAGGATCAATTCGCGTATGAGGATGCGCGTGTGCTCGATGTGGTGATGATGGGGCATGACGAAATGTGGGCGGCGATGCAGGAGCGCGACGCGATCTACGCCAATCCCGATGCGAGCGAAGAAGATTACATGCGCGCCGCCGATCTCGAAGCGACCTTCGCCGAATACGACGGCTACACCGCCGAGGCGCGCGCGGGCGAATTGCTGCTGGGCGTGGGCATTCCCATCGAACAGCACAACGGGCCGATGAGTGCGGTCGCGCCCGGCTGGAAATTGCGCGTGCTGCTGGCGCAAGCGCTGTTCGCCAATCCCGATATTTTGTTGCTGGACGAGCCGACCAACAACCTCGACATCAACACCATCCGCTGGCTGGAAGATGTGCTGAACGAGCGCAACAGCACCATGGTCATCATCTCGCACGACCGCCATTTTCTGAACAATGTCTGCACGCACATGGCCGATCTTGATTACGGCAAGATCACGCTGTATCCCGGCAATTACAACGATTACATGCTGGCCTCGACGCAGGCGCGCGAGCGCATGTCGGCGGATAACGCGAAGGCCAAAGAGAAAATCGCCGAACTCAAAGCCTTCGTCGCGCGCTTTTCTGCGAATGCGTCGAAAGCGCGTCAAGCCACTTCACGCGCGCGGCAAATCGACAAAATCAAAGTCGAGGACGTCAAGCCGTCGAGCCGCCAATATCCTTTCATCCGCTTTGAAATCGACGACCGTGAAAAGCTGCATCGTGTCGCCGTGGAAGTGCAGAAGATGGCCAAGGGCTACGACCACGCGCTGTTTTCCAATCTGAATTTTCGCATCGAAGCGGGCGAGAAAGTCGCCATCATCGGCCCCAACGGCATCGGCAAAACCACGCTGCTGCGCTGCCTCGCGGGCGATCTTGCGCCCGATACCGGCACGATCAAATGGGCGGAAAAAGCCAACCTCGGCTATTTCGCGCAAGATCACGCGCACGAATTCGACAACGGCAAAGTGCTCACCGACTGGATGAGCGACTGGCGGCGCGAGGGCGACGACGACCAGGTGATACGCGGCATTCTGGGACGCTTGCTGTTTTCCGG
>JAITMU010000143.1 GCA_031277195.1 Gallionellaceae bacterium
GTTGGGCGCGGTTTGGGCGATATTCCGTGGGGGATTTTTACCGCGCGGGGCAAGCCTCGCCCCACGCACGCCGACATTTACTCTCCGCACGCCGCCGACTTGATCTCCGTTCCCGGATACTCGCGGCTCAGCACGGAGACTTTTTCCAGTAGCGCGCTGTCGGGATTTTTCAGGACGAACACGGTGGATTTGCGTTTGCCGGTGCGCTCGCCCACTTGAGCGGACTGCACGCCTTTGGCGGTCAGCGCGTCGCGGTAATCTTCCGCCGCTTGTTGCGTTTTGAAGATTCCCAGTGAGACGGCGTTGTTCCATTGGTCGTCGTTCTGGATCAGGAAATAGTCCTTCACGCCCAGCGTTTTGAGTTGCTCGACTTTTGTCTTGGCTTCGGTCGCGGTTTTTGCGGGTTCGAGGTACACCCAGTAACTATCGACGTGCGCCACCTGTCGTTGCGAAAGTGCGTCGCCGGGTTGGAGCGCGGCCAGCGCGGCGCTGGCGCGCGCTACGTCGGCGGGGGCGATTTCGCCCCACTCCATGCAGAGCGCCAGCGCTTCCAGCACGGCGGGCGTGTCGGCGGACGGCGGCGTTTCAGGTTCAACGGCGGGCAACAGGGTGATTTTGTCGGCGTTCAGCGGCGGTTGCGGTTGCAGGCCGGGATTGACCGCCTCGGTTCCGCCCCATTCCATGTACGCAAAAAATCCCGCGCATGCCAGCGCGAGCAGAGTGAACAGCCACTTCATCGTGAACCTCCGTTTTCGCGCGCGATTTCCAGCAAACCGCGCAGCACCAGATCATCCGTCCGTAGCGACGGCAGACCGAGGTGCGGTTGCACTTCGTCCGCTGCGCCGCCGGTCAGCAGACAGCGCGCGGCGGGCGCGTCGAGCAGCGCGTGCTGCGCGCGAACCGCGCCGATGGCCGCCTGAATCGCGCCGCTGTGTATCGCGTCGGCGGTGTTGCGCGGGAATCCGCGCCAGACGCCGAATGCCGCGCTCAGTTGCGCCGTGCCGGTGACCAGACTGTGCCGCATCATGTCCAGCCCCGGCAAAATCAGACCGCCGAGAAATTCGCCCTCATTCGACAAGGCATCCACCGTGATCGCCGTGCCGCAATTCACCACCAGACAGGCGGCGTGTTCGTGCTGCCAGGCTGCAATCAACGCCGCCCAGCGATCGCTGCCGAGTTGCGCGGGCTGCGCGTAGCTGTTGCGCACGCCGCATTGTTCGGCTTGCGACGCAATGAATTCGACCGGCACGCGCCAGGCCGCGCAGGCGGTGCGGATGCGTTGCGCGGCGGCCTCGCCTGCGACATTGGATGCGATGACGCGCTCCGGCGCGGGCAAGGCGGCGAACGCGGCAGCGAGCGCGTCATCGTCCTGCGCCATCGCGCCGCAATGCAGAAAATCCTGTTCCGTTGCCAGCCCCCATTTCACGCGGCTGTTGCCGGAATCAATCGCCAGAATGTTCACTTCCCGCCTCGTAAACTGGTTTCGCCCATGTAAAAGCGTTGCACGCCTCGCTCCGTTTCCAGCAGCAGCGTACCGTCCTCCGCCACGCCGCGCGCGATGCCGGTGATGATTTTGCCGTCCGGCATAGTCAAACGCACCGGCTGATCCTGCGAGCCGTGACGGCGTTCCCACTCTGCGCGCAAAACGGCGAATCCGCCTGCGGCAAATTCCGTCAGCACGCCATGCAAGGCGCGCAACAGCAGCGCGAGCAGCCGGTTACGATCCGGCAAGGTTGCGACCAGATCCGCCAACGCCGCCATCGGTTGATTCACCTTGTCGGCAATCGCTTGCGCATGCGACAGGTTAAGCCCTATGCCGATCACGGCGGCGGACGTGTCCGGCGAGCCGTTTTGCGCCTCGACCAGAATGCCGGCGAGCTTGCCCGTTTTCGTCAGCACATCGTTCGGCCATTTCAATGTCGCGCCCGCCGCGCCCAGTTCGTCCAGCGCGCGCATCACCGCCACGCCCACCGCCAGACCCAAGCCGGACAGCCCCGCCAGTCCGCATTCAAAACGCCACAACAGCGAAAACGTCAGCCCCTCGCCCCGCTCCGCATACCAGGTGCGTCCGGCGCGTCCGTGTCCCTCGCTCTGCCATTCCGCCGCAATCACGCTGCCGGAAGGCGCGCCCGCTGCGGTGCGATCCAGCAACAGCGTGTTGGTGGAAGTGACGCGATCAAAAATCTCGATATGAAAATCGTCGCGCAGCGCTCCGAGCGCGTCGCTGATGCGCGTCGCATCCAGCCATTGCGGCGAATCATTGCCTGGTGGCTGTTTCTGCACGGCCTTCTCCTTGTTGGCGATTTGGGCGGAATTATACAAACTTGCGCCACCTCACCCCATCCCCAATAATTCGCGCATCGTCAACCCAGGGAGATTCGCCATGAAATTGCTCGGCGCACAGACCAGTCCGTTCACACGCAAAGCCCGCCTCGTCCTGCTGGAAAAATCCATTCCGCACGAATTCATCACCGCGCCGCCGCGCGACCCGGACAGCCCCATCAACGGCGTCAACCCGCTCGCCAAAATCCCCGCGCTGGTACTCGACGACGGCGATTGCATTTTTGATTCCACCGTCATCGCCGAATACGCCGACACGCTGAACGACGCGCCCATCCTGATCCCGCGCAACGACGCGCTGGCGCGAATGCGCGTGCGCCGCTGGGAAGCGTTGGCCGACGGCATCGCCGAAGCGGCGGTAGCCGTGCGCTACGAAACGGCCCGCCCGCCGGAAAAACAGGACGAAGAAACCATCACGCGCAACAACAACACACTCACACGTTCGCTGACGCACGCGGCGGCGCAACTGGGCGACAAGCCATGGTGCGAAGGTGGCACGATCACACTGGCTGATCTGGCGCTGACGGCGGCGCTGGTCTATGTGAACTTGCGCCAGCCGGATCGCGACTGGCGCGGGACGCATGGGAATCTGGCGGCGTGGTTTGAGCGAATGAGCGGGCGGGAGAGTGTGAGGAAGTCGTTGGAGGGGTAGGGCGGGGCTTGCCCCGCGCGGTGAGATGTTGAAATGCGTACAGCGCGGGGCAAG
>JAITMU010000146.1 GCA_031277195.1 Gallionellaceae bacterium
CTTGCCCCGCGCGGTACGAACCTTGGCATTCTCACAGCGCAGGGCAAGCCCCGCCCTACGTAATCCATCCAACTCCCTATATTGACAAACCCATTTCTGTATTCTATTGTCATACAAAACAACGGCGGGAATTTTTTATGGAACATATCTCTCCAGCGGTATTGAGCGTCAGGGTTAGCCCGGAGGAACGTTCTCTCTTGGAAACCGCTGCGCAACAAGCGCGAACGAATTTGAGTGATTTTGTTCGACGCAGGGCTATTGAGGCGGCGGAGCAGGATTTGTTCGACCGTCGTGTGGTGACGATACCAACGAAAGATTGGGCTAAGTTTGAGGAATGGGTTCGTGCGCCAGCCAGGGAAATCCCTGCGCTTCGTAAACTTGCCGTTACTCAACCAGCATGGCTGGAATAACGCCGCCGCGTCCGCTTGCGGCGGCGGATGACAGGGACAATTTCGATTGCGGGCGAGAGGCGCTGAATCAATGGTTTCGCCGCCATGCCTGGCGTAATCAGGAAGCGGGTCTTTCGCGCACCAGTGTTGTGTGCGATCCGGCCAACGGACAGATTGTCGGATATGTCAGCTTGTCTGCCGCGCAGATTGAGCGCGCATTTTTCCCCAAGACAGACCAGCGCAACCGCCCCGATTTTTTTCCGGCTTTGCTTCTCGGACAGCTCGCGGTAGATCGACGCTATCAAGGTCGTGGCTATGCCAGTTCGCTGATGTTTTTCGTATTGACGACTGCGGTTCGTCTTTCGGCTGAAATTGGCTGTTTTTGTGTCGTCACACATCCGCTTGATGAGAAGGTGCGCGCGTTTTACAAAGCGTTTGGATTTGAAGAACTGCCGTTCGATCCCGCCCGCAGCATGTCGGTGCGAATGGTTGACCTTGTGCACAATGGCTTTGGGGAATGAGATTGAGGAGAGGGTTGGGTTAACGCCTGCCAAATAAAAAAACATGCTGGAACTTTCCATCGCCATTTTGATTCTTCTCGTCGTGCTGCTGTTCGTGCAGTACCGCCAGGCCGCGCGCATTTCTCAAATGCTGGAACAGCAGCATCGTGCGATGCTGACGGATTTGCACGACAGCCATAGCAAACTGGGCGACCGCACGCTCGATGCGGTGCATGCCTTGCAAACCCGGTTGGAGGTGCTGCGCGGGGAAATGCTGGCGCAGACGCTGGAGAAGCTGGCGGAGCAGGGGCGCGCCGATCAGGAATTGATCCAGACTGCTTTCCGCAATGCCGTGCAACATCTGGCTGGCAGCGTGGAAGCGCTGGAGAAAAAAGTGGATGCGCGGCTGGAGCAGATTTCCGGGCGCGTGAACGAGCGTCTCGACGAAGGCTTCAAAAAAACCAACGAGACGTTTGCCAACGTGATGGCGCGGCTGGCGACCATCGACGAAGCGCAGAAAAAAATCGACGGGCTGACCACCAACATGGTGAGCTTGCAGGATTTGCTCGGCGACAAACGCTCGCGCGGCGCATTCGGCGAAGTGCAACTGGAAGCGCTGGTGCGCAACATCCTGCCGCAGCAGGCGTTTGAGATGCAATACACCCTGCCGAATGGCAACCGCGCGGATTGCGTGCTTAAACTGCCGGAGCCGACCGGCATGGTGGCCGTCGATTCCAAATTCCCGCTGGAAAATTATCACCGCATGTTTGAAGGCGGCGATGCCGAGCGCGCGCAGGCGGCGCGCCAGTTCAAGGCCGACGTGAAAAAACATGTGGAGGACATCAGCGCCAAATACATCATCCATGACGTGACGTCGGATGGCGCGGTGATGTTCGTCCCCGCCGAAGCCGTGTTCGCCGAAATCCACGCGCGTCATCCCGATGTCGTGGATTACGCCATGCAGCGGCGCGTGTGGGTGGTATCGCCGACCACGCTGATGGCCGTGCTGAATACCGCGCGCGCCGTGATGAAAGACGTGGAAACGCGCAAGCAAGTACACATCATCAAGGATGAACTTGGCAAACTGGGCAGGGAGTTTGGCCGTTTCGACGAGCGCATGAGAAAACTCGCCGACCACATCCGCCAGGCGCACGATGATGCGAAGGATGTGCAGATCACCAGCGAGAAGATTTCAAAACGGTTTACCAGTATTGAGCGGGTGGAGTTGGATCATCCGGCGGCGCTGCCGGATGATTCGTAGGGCGGGGCTTGCCTCGCCTTACGGCAACTGCGCCCCTCACCCTAACCCTCTCCCCGTAAACGGGGAGAGGGGCTTATTAGTGGCTTGGGGTCTTATTCCCTCTCCCCGTTTACGGGGAGAGGGCTAGGGTGAGGGGAATTGCGGCAACCCCCACTTCCCATCATAACCAACTCGCCGCAAATACAATCCATCCGGCGCAAACGTCGGTGCGGCGCATTTCCGGTCGCGGTTTTCCAGCACTTCCTTGATCCATTCCGGCGAATGTTTTCCTTTGCCGACGTACACCAGACAGCCCACGATATTTCGCACCATGTGATGCAGAAACGCGTCGGCGGTGAGGTCAAAAAACAGAATATCGCCGCGCTGTTCAATATCCAACCGTTGCAAATGTCTGACGGGCGTTTTTGCCTGACATTCGGAGGAGCGGAAGGCGCTGAAGTCGTGCGTGCCGATCAAATATCGCGCGGCTGCGCGCATGACGTCGGTGTCTAGCGGCGCATGAAACCAGCCGATTTTTCCGTGGTGGGCGCCGGGGCGGGTGGGGCGGTTGAGCAGGATGTATTGGTAGCTGCGTGAGTGTGCGGAGAAGCGCGCGTGAAATTCTGCCGGTACGATGTGCGCCCACAATACCGCGATGTCCGGCGGCAGCAGCGCGTTGACGCCGCGCACCCAGGCGGTCAGCGGTCTGTCGGTGTCGGTGTCGAAGTGGACGACTTGCTCCAGCGCGTGCACGCCAGTATCGGTGCGTCCGGCGGCGATGACGGAAATGGGTTGGTCGGCGATGACGCTGAGCGCGGCTTGCAGCGTGTCTTGCAGGTTGCGCGCATCGGGCTGGCTCTGCCAGCCGCAATAGGCGCTGCCGTCGTATTCGATGCCGAGCGCGATTCTCATAGCCAGGCCAGTGCGAGTGTGACGCAGCCCGCAGCCAGCAGCAGGCCGTCGCGCGGGGTGATGGATTGAATCGGGATTTCGATTTCGCGCTGCGCGTCAGCGGCGGGCGGCGTCATCATGCGTTCGACGCTGGCGCGCCAATCGTTGGCGGTGTCTTGCAGGGCGGCTTCGGCATAGTGCAGCGTCAACGCGAGGCGCACGGCGATGCGTTCGCGCGACAGGCCAAAAAAGCGCAGCGGCCAGGCCAGCGTGTAAAGCCCGCTGATGAGTTGTTGCGTATCCAGCCGCGTGAGCAGCAGCGAGAGCGCGGCCAGCGCGCAGAGCAGACGACCGAGTTGCAGCAGGCCGCCTTGAACGCCTTCAAGCGTGGGGCTGAATGCGCCAAGCGGCGCGTAAAGCGGTTCGCCGGGCGTGGCGCAGGCGTAAATCAACAGCAGCGAAAACAGAATCCAGCGCGTGCGGCGCATCAGGGTATGGAGTTTTTTTGCCGCGGAATGGGCACAGGCTGCCACCAGCAACAGCAATCCGCAGATGAGCAGCGGCACGGGATGAAGTAGCTGCAATGTGATGACGAGCAGCAGCCAGGTGAGGATTTGCGCGGCGGGGTGAAACATGCCGACAGACAGATGGCGCAGATCAGGCAAGCTGCGCCAGCAGCGCTTGCGCGGCGGCTTGTTGTTCTTCGTCGCCCTCGTTCAGCACTTCCTGGAGCAGGACGCGCGCGCCAGCGGTATCGCCCATTTCACGATAGGCTCTGGCGAGGTCGAGATTGGTCGCGACGATCTGCCAATGCGTGCTGTTTTTCGCCGTGCCATTCGGGGGCGGCGCGGGAGGACGCGCGCCCAGATTCAGATCGACTTTTTTCAGTGTCGCTTCGGGAGGATTGGGCGGCACCACGACGACGGGCGCAAGCGCCTCAGGATCGCTTTCGTGATCTTGTGTGCGGTTGATCTCGGCGGGTTGCTTGTTCCGCAACACCAGATAGCCGATGAGCCACATGGCCAAGGCCAGCAGGACAACGAAAAGGGCGAGGGAGCGATTCTCCCTGGCCAGAATGGTGTCCATCAGCGAGGCGTCGCGCGCGTTGGTTTGCGCCTCGGCTGGCGCGGCTTTCATCTCGATGAGGCGCTGGATGTCCTTGATGTTTTTCTCCAGCATGACGATGCGTTCGTTGCTTTCTTCCAGTTGCTTCTGGGTGGCAGTGAGCTTGTCTTCCAGCGCGCTGATGCGTTCTTTGATCGGCAACTTGCTGGTGTCGCCCCCGCGGGAAATTTGCACCGAATCCGTTTGCGGGGCGCTGCCCGCGCTGGCTGCGCTGATTTTTCCGCTGGCATCGCGCCCGGAACCGGTTTGCGCCGAAGCGGCGGCAGTCGAGCCCAGTTGTTGACGGTATGTTTCCCAGTCTTCGGCTTGTGTGCGAATTTCTTCACTCGCTTCCGCGTAGGAGATGCGGGCGATTTCGCTCTCGCTGGGCAGGCGCAGGACTACGCCGGTGCGCAGGCGGTTCATGTTGCCGTCATCAAACGCATTCGGATTCGCGCGGAACAGGGCGACCATCGTGCGGTTCAGGCTGAAATCCGTTTGCGCGTCTTCGGCGAGATAGGTCAGCGTGTCGCCGTATTGGGTTGTGATGTTGCCGGAGGAAATTCGGCTGCTGCGCGCTGGCGGAGGCGGCGGTGGCGATGCAAGTTCAATCCGTGGCGATGGCGCAGGCGGCGGCGCGGCGCTGGTCGAAGCGGTCGGCGCAGTGCGCGAGGCTTGCGTGGCGCGCGATCCCGGCGGCAGGGTGAACGTGTATTTCCGCAATAGTTGACCGGCGGGAGAATTCACCTCAACCAGCAGGTCGATGGCCGATTGGTTGATCGGTTGTTTGGAGCTGACTTGAATGAACGACGTGCCGTTGGCGTTGGTGGCGATGTTGAATTCAAGCGCGGGCAGGGACGCGGGATAATTCAGTTGAATGCTGTTGTACACGTCCGCAGATGCCAAACGCGCCGACGTGCCGGACAATTCTTCGGAGGAAACGTTGTTCAAGGCGATTTTCGCCGCCAGCGGCTCGCCTTGTTTGGACGTGATGGACATGCTGCCCATGCTCAACGCAAAGGCAGCGCCGGAAAGCGCCAAGCCGACGAGGCAACTCAGGATTTTCGTCCAGAAATTCATCGTGACATTATCTCACAATAACCTTATTTATCCAGCAAGACGCGCAGCATGCGGCGCAAGGGCTCTGCTGCGCCCCATAACAACTGATCGCCCACCGTGAACGCGGACAGGTAATCGCCGCCCATGTCCATTTTGCGCAAGCGTCCAATCGGCACTTCGAGCGTGCCGGTCACGGCGGTTGGTGTCAGGGCGTTCATGGTTTCTTCGCGCCGATTGGGAATGACTTTTACCCAATCGTTGGCGGATGCCAGCATGGCTTCGATTTCATCCAGCGGCACATCGCGGCGCAGCTTGATGGTCAGAGCCTGGGAGTGGCAGCGCATCGCGCCGATGCGCACGCACAAGCCGTCCACCGGCACGGGGCGATCTTCTCGTCCCAGTATCTTGTTGGTCTCGGCCTTGCCCTTCCATTCTTCGCGGCTCTGGCCGTTGCCGAGATCTTTGTCGATCCACGGAATCAAACTGCCGGCCAGCGGCACGCCGAAGTTGGCGGTGGGAAATTTTTCATCGCGCAAAATGCCGGCGACGTCGCGGTCGATGTCGAGAATCGCGGAGGCGGGATCGTCGAGCAGTGATTTTGCCACGCGATGCGCTTCACCCATTTGCACCAGCAGTTCGCGCATGTTCTGCGCGCCCGCGCCGCTGGCGGCCTGATAGGTCATCGCCGTGACCCATTCGATCAGATCGTGTTTGAACAAGCCGCCGAGCGCCATCAACATCAGGCTGACCGTGCAGTTGCCGCCGATGAAATCTTTTTTGCCTTGCGCCAGCGCGTTCTTGATGACGTCGAGATTGACCGGATCGAGGATGATGGTCGCGTCTTTTTCCATGCGCAGCGCGGAGGCGGCATCGATCCAGTAACCGTTCCAGCCCGCCGCGCGCAGCTTGGGGAAGATCTCGTTGGTGTAGTCGCCGCCCTGGCACGAGATGCTCGCGGCCATTGCTTTCAGAGCGTTGAGGTCGCGCGCATCTTTCAGCGGCACGCCGCCGCCTTCTTCGGGCGCTGCGCCGCCGACATTCGACGTGGTGAAAAACACCGGCTCGAACAAATCAAAATCGCGCTCGATGCGCATGCGCTGCATCAGCACCGATCCAACC